>JBPCOO010000352.1:0-2849 GCA_051000155.1 Solirubrobacterales bacterium
GGGCACCGCTCGCCGATGGCTCCCAATCCCGAACCTGATTCACGCTACCCCTACGCCAGATCGATGCCCTTGAGGCTGGCGATCGTCGTCGCCTTCGTCGGGATGGTGAGCGCAACGCTTGGCTGCGATCCCGGCGCCGATCGCGCCAGCCCTCCCCTAGAGCAGACGACCGAGGTGGCGACGGCCGATCGACCCGGGGCATCTCAGCCCGGCGGACGGCGACCGAACATCATCCTGATCCTCGCCGACGACCAGGGAGCGGAGACCATGGAGGTGATGCAGCGGGTCCAACGAAAGCTGGCTGACCGAGGAACCACCTACACCGACGCGATCGTCAGCCTGCCGGAGTGCTGCCCGTCGAGGGCATCGGTGCTGAGCGGCCAGTACGCCCACAACCACGGCGTCCTGGACAACACCCCGCCCCGGGGCGGCTATAGCGCCTTCGATGGCCGCAACTCACTCCCGGTATGGCTCCGGCGGGCGGGCTACAGGACCGGCTGGGTCGGCAAGTACCTCAACGGCTATGGCAACCCCGCCAAGGGCGCCGACCCGCTCGAGGTGCCCCCCGGGTGGTCGGAGTGGACCGCGCCGGTCAACCACACCGAGTTCCGGATGTTCGACTACACCCTCAACCACAACGGCGAGCTGCGCGACTACGGTAGCGAGGCAGCCGACTACCAGACCGACGTCTTCGCCGGACGCGCCGATGATTTCGTCCGCAAGAGTGCGCGCGGATCCAAGCCGTTCTTCCTCGCCGTCTCGCCGTTGGCGCCCCACCAGGAGGGCAGTCCGATCGATGACCGTCCCGACGCGCCGAGAAACCCGCGCCCCGCCCCGCGCCACCGCGGAACCTTCGACTCCGAACCATTGCCGATGCCGCCCTCCTTCGACGAGGCCGACGTCAGCGACAAGGCCGAGATCGTCGGCGAGCAGCGACCGCTGGGCAGGGCTGAGATTGAGCGGCTGACGAAGATCTACCGGTCACAGTTGGAGAGCCTGCTTGCGGTCGACGAGATGGTCGGCGGGCTCGTTCGAACGCTGCGGGAGACGGATCAGTTGCGCGAGACCGTCGTCATCTACACCTCCGATCAGGGGTTCCTCTTCGGCGAGCACCGGCTCAGCGGCAAGAACAAGCTCTACGAGGAGGCGCTGCACGTACCGCTGATCATCCGAGGCGCCGGGCTCGAGGCCGGCTCCACCGATGACCGCCTTGCCAGCAACATCGATCTGGCGCCGACGATCGCGGAGCTGTCGGGTGCGAGGGCGAGCCAACCGATGGACGGGCGGTCGCTGCTGGGGCCCGCCCCGAAGAAGGGAATCGAGGGCCGCTCGCTGCTGCTGGAGCTGTTCCATCCTGGCCGCTACGCGGGGGTGAGGACCTCGACCCACGCCTATGTCGACTTCGGCAGGCGGGGGATCGAGCTCTACGACCTCGCCCAGGACCCATTGCAGCTCGTCAACATCGCCGGCGAGCCCGCCCATCGGGAAGTCGAACGGCGGCTGGCGGCGGAGTTGAAGCGGTTGCGCGACTGCGCCGGCAAAAGCTGCCGCTAGGGAGCGGCTGGCGGCCGGCGCGACACGGACCGTCCGACCCCCCACCTAGCCTCCAGGCGATGCGAATGGAGGTGCGGTAATGCCGTCTTTGATCAGCTTTGACGAGGCCCTGGAGTTGGGTGAGCTCACCGACCACGATGCGATCGGTGATCTGATCGAGCGGGCCTGGCAGGTGCGGACCGAGAACTTCGGTGACTCGACCGACATGTGCTCGTTGGTCAACGCCAAGTCCGGCGGCTGCGCCGAGGACTGCGGCTTCTGCGCCCAGTCCCGCTACGCCGAGGCCGACACCCCGATGCACGCGATGTTGGAGCCGGAGCAGATCCTCGAGCACGCCCAGGCGGCCGAGGCGGCCGGCGCCCACCGCTTTTGCATGGTCACCCAGGGCCAGGGCCTCTCCAAACGGGATTTCCTCAAGATCGAGGAGGGCGCAAAGCTGGTCAGCGAGCACACAAACCTCAAGCGCTGCGTCTCGATCGGCCACATCTCCGGCGACCGGGCAAAGCGGCTGGCGGAGGCCGGGGTCCAGCGCGTCCACCACAACGTCGAGACCGCCCGCTCCTACTACGAGGAGGTGACCACCACCGTCCGCTATGAGGGTCGGATGCGGACCATCGACGCGGTCCGCGAGGCGGGGCTGGAGACCTGCGTCGGCGGCATCTTGAACCTCGGCGAGTCGCGACGGCAGCGGGTGGAGATGGCGTTCGAGCTCTCGGAGGTGGATCCGACCTCGGTCCCGATCAACCTGCTCAATCCCCGCAGCGGGACCAAGTTCGGCGATCGCGAGCTGATGGACCCGTGGGAGGTGGTCAAGTGGATCGCGATCTTCCGCCTGATCATCCCCGGCGCGCTGTTCCGCCTCTGCGGCGGCCGGGTCGAGAACCTCGGCGAGCTGCAGCCCTTGGCGGTGCGGGCGGGGCTCAACGGGGTGATGATGGGGAACTTCCTCACCACGTTGGGAGCGGAGCCCGCCGACGACCGGGCGATGTTCGAGGAGCACGGCCTCAACGTCGCCCGCCAGAACGACAACGGGTCGAACCCGAGACCGGATAACCGCGACGGCTGGCTGGAGGGTCAATCCCCGCGGACGCCGGTCGACGATCTGATCGACAGCCAGGCCGACGCCAACTTCTGGGACCCATCGACCCAGCTCCGGGTGGTGAAGAAGAAGGGCAAGGTCCCCGCCTACCCGAAGTCGCCGGCACCGGGCACGGCGGCCTGATCGAAGGCATGACCGCCGAGGGGCCAGCTTTGGGGACCCGGGCGCGGACGCCGCTCCCGGCGGCGGCCACGGA
>JBPCOO010000359.1:0-3224 GCA_051000155.1 Solirubrobacterales bacterium
TGCCACTGGGTGCCACCACTGGAGTCGGGCGCCCTCGCCGGGCGCGCGGTAGCCGACCACCGCCGCTACGAGTGCCACGAGTAGGCAGATGGCGAACAGAACTCCAGACACGACGGGCAAGTCTTGCGCACGGGGGCAATTCCAGCGCCGCCGTAGACGGGGCGCTATCGCCACCGGTCCCGGTCGGCTTCGACCTCAGACCGCAGGTCGCCGTGGGTGTCCAGCGCGGCGGAGTGGTAGTCGACTAGTTCCCGCAGCCCCTCACCGCTCGGTCGCCACGCCTTGCGCGCGTGGAGCCAGAACCAGGCCGGGTCGTGGTTGGGGAGGACGGCCGCCGCTACAACCCGCGGCAGGTAGCTGAGCGCGGTCAGGGCCCGCACCATCGCCGCCTGCGCTCGCCCGTGGTGCTTGCGCACATACAGGTCGCGGTTGCGGTGGAACTCGACCACTCGGCGCTCGCCGGCGGAGCGGTCGTTGGCGAGCTGCTCGTGGTGGATCGCCCGGGCGGCGGGGACGTAGAGGGTGTGGAAGCCGGCGTCGGCGAGCCGCTTGCAGAGGTCGGTCTCATCGGAGTAGACGAAGAAGGCCGGGTCCAGCCAGCCGACGCGCTCGGCGGCCACGCGGCGGACCATCAGCGCCGCCGATTGCGCCCAGCCGACCCGGCGGGTGCGATCGCCCCCACTCTGGGTGACCAGCAGACGATGGAGCAGGAGCGCTTGGGCGAGCGCCGTCCCGATGCCCGGGAGTCGCCAGGCGCAGGGTTGCCGCTCGCCGGCCGGATCCAGCAACTGGGCCCCCGCGGCGCCGGCCGCCGGGTCGTCGCGCATCGCGCCCGCCAGCGCGGAGAAGGCGCCCGCGCACAGCTCGGAGTCCTCGTTGAGCAGCAGGCAGAGCTCCCCGTTTGCCTCCTGGAGCAGGCGGGTGTCGTTGGCGGCTTTGCCCTGCCGCTGGTCGAGCGCGATCAATCGCAGCCGCTTGCCGAGCCACTCGCTCGCTCCCGCCAGCCGCTCCACCTCCGCCACCGACCCGTCGGCCGAAGCGTTGTCCAAGACCAGCACCTCGGCCTCCAGTCCCCCCTCGTGATGGGCCTCGACCGCGCCGAGGCACGCGCCCAGATGCTTGCGCCCGTCGGTGTTGACGATGCAGTAGGAGACGTCCACGGCGACAATCGTCACCGATGCGAGTCTCGATTGTCGATCCGTCGGCGTTCACGCCACCCTACGACCGCGCTCTGGCGGCAGCGCTGGTGCGAGCGGGTGCCGAGGTCAGCCTCCACACCAGCCGCTTCCTCTACGGCCCGGTTCCCGAGGCGGCGGGCTACGAGGTGCGGGAGAGCTTCTATCGCCACGCCGCTCGAACCGGCACCGGCTCCCGTCTGCGCCTACCGATGAAGGGGGCCGAGCACCCGGGCCAGATGCTCGGCGCGTCCCGCCGGCTCGCCAAGGGGGCAGACGTCGTTCACTGGCAGTGGCTGACGGTGCCCCTCCTTGACCGCTACCTGCTCGGGAAGAGCCCCGTGCCGCGGCTGATCACCCTCCACTACCCGCTGCCCGCGCCGGGTGATCGGCGAGCGCTCGCCCGCCAACGCTCGATCCTCGGCCGCTTCGACGCGGTCATCTCCCACACCCGCCACGGCGCCGAGCGGCTTGAGCGCGAGGTAGGGCTGGACCCGAAGTGCATCCACACCGTCCCCCACGGGGCGATGGACTACCTCCCCGAGCTACCCGATCCCGAGCCCCTGCCGCCGGAGCTGCGGTCGGTCGAGGGGCCGGTGGTGCTGTTCTTCGGCCTGCTGCGTCCCTACAAGGGGATCGACACGCTGCTCGAGGCTTGGGCCTCGCTCGGAGAGACCGACGCCGAGCTCTGGATCGCGGGGATGCCGCGCATGGATATAGCTCCACTGCGGGAGCTGGCCGCACGCACCCGCGGCCGGGTGCGCCTGATGCCCCGGTTTATCTCCGACGCCGAGATCCCGGCGCTGATGCGACGCGCTGATCTGCTCGTCCTGCCCTACCGGGACATCGAGCAGTCCGGGGTCCTCTACACCGGGCTCGCCTTCGGCAAGCCGATGATCCTCAGCGACATCGGCGGCTTCGCCGAGGTCGGCCGCGATCACGGCGCCGGCCGCCTGGTCCCGCCGGGCGACCCCATCTCGCTGGCAACCGCGCTCGGAGAGTTGATCTCCGATCCGGCCGCTCGCGAAGGGCTGGCGGCGGCGGCGAGAGTAGCCGCCGACGGAGCCTACTCATGGGATCGGATCGCCGAGCGGACGCTCTCGCTCTACCAGGGTCTGCTCGCGGCCCGATAATCCACCACATGTCCGGCCGTCCATTGTCGTTGCTCGCCTTCTGGGGATCGCTGGTGGGGATCGTCCACACCCACATCGGCTACCCGTTGAGCCTGGCGCTCTGGCGCGTCACAGGTGGCGGTCGAGGCACGAAATGGAGCCAAGATCCGGACCCACCCGCCGCGAGCGGTGCCGACCTCCCCCGCGTCTCGCTGATCATCGCCGCCCATGATGAGGAGGATGTGATCGCCCGTAAGCTCGGCGACGCGCTCGCCCTCGGCTACCCGCGGGAACGGCTGGAGCTGATCGTCGCCTCCGACGGTTCCACCGACGGGACGGTCGAGCGCTCCCGCGAGGCCGGCGCGGACCTCGTCCTCGACCTCCCCCGAGCGGGCAAGATCGCTACCCAAAACGCGGCTGTCGAGCGCGCCTCGGGCGAGCTGCTCGCCTTCAGCGACGCCAACGCTTACTGGGAGCCGGACGCGTTGGGGCTGCTGGCGAGGGCCTTCGACGATCCCCGGGTCGGCTACGCCTGCGGCCAGGTGGTCTTCACCGACGCGGCCGGGGACAATCAGGAGGGCGCCTACTGGCGCTACGAGCTCTGGGTGCGTGAGCTGGAGTCGGGCCTCGGCGGGATCACCGCCGGCAACGGCGGCATCTACGCGGTCAGGCGGGAGGCCTACCTGCCGCTCGGCCCCAGCCGCAGCCACGACCTCTCCTTTCCGTTCGAGCTGGAGCGAGGCGGGTGGCGTTCGCTCTACGTCCCCGGGGCCTGGGCGGTCGAGAAGATGGTGCCGACGACCCCGGGTGAGTTCGAGCGCAAGCGGCGGATGATGCGGGGCCTCTGGGACATCGTCATCGGCGACCGCATGATCGACCCGCGCGGATACCGGCCGGGCTTTGCCTACCGACTCTTTTCCCACCGGATCCTCCGCTA
>JBPCOO010000006.1:0-11258 GCA_051000155.1 Solirubrobacterales bacterium
GCGTTTGCGACCGAATTGGGATCGTCGAAGTTGACCTCGATACCGTCGAGACGGATCGGGCCTGAATCGTTCACCATCTGGGTGACCTCCTGGAATCGGGCCGCGACTGCCGTAATCAGTCGCTATCCAGCCCTTTCAGGAGGTCATTTTGGTTCCAGAGGCGGACGGAATCGGTGGATCGAGGTTTAGATTCGGGTCCAATTCTAAATGTTCCGAGCCAGGTGCATGACACGGCGGCGGCCGGGGTATGGTCCAGCCATGCCGACGATAGGACCAATGGAGCTTGCGATCGTGCTGATCGTCGCCCTGATCGTGTTCGGACCCAAGCGCTTGCCGGAGCTCGGTAGCTCCTTGGGGAACGGACTGAGGGAGCTGAAGAGCTCGGTCAGCATCGATGGCGCAGATCAGATGGACGAACGAGAACGAGACCGTTTCGCAACCGAGAAGACCACCACCGACGAGAGGAACCAGAAAGCATGAGCACCACGCACAAAGACCGGGGGGCCGAGCCGGCGTTGAAGCGGATCGTGAATGATCCGGTTTCGCGACGCAAGTTCATCGGCCTCACCGGAGGCACGATCGGGGCTGGAGCCCTGCTCGCCGCTTGCGGCGAAGACGATGAGACGACCACCGAGGCTGAGACGACCACCACCGAGGAGGAGATGGCCTCGCAGTTCGGCGAGGGGGACCTCGGCATCGTCAACTACGCGCTGACGCTTGAGTACCTTGAAGCGGACTTCTACGACAAGGTGGCGAACAGTGGCTTGTTCGATGGCGACAACCTGGATCTGATCAAGACCTTCGGTGCCAACGAGGAGGCCCATGTCGAGGCGCTGCTGCAGACCGCGAAGAGTCTCGGCGATCCCGCTCCGAAGCCGGAGACCGATTTCCCGCTGGAGAGTGCGGACGAGGTCTTGCAGCTTGCGGCCACGGTCGAGAACCTCGGTGCTGCCGCCTACCTCGGGCAAGCGGCCGCGATAGAGAGCGAGGACATCCTCGCGGCGGCGCTGTCGATCCACACCATCGAGGGCCGCCACGCGGCGGCGCTGAACAAGATGCTCGGGGAGTCGATCACCCCCGATGGCGCGTTCGCCGAGCCCGCCACGATGGAGGAGGTTCTGGACGCCGTCCAGCCCTTCATCGTCAGCTGATCCCGGACCCGCCCACGATCGTCGAAACACTGAAGAGAGGCACACAAAATGAGCATTGACCAGAAGACAAACGTTGAACGAGCGGCCACCGAGTCGGTGGAGTTCGAGGCGATGGATCGGAGCGCCTTCCTGTTGAAGGGCGCGCTGGCGACGGGAGCCCTTTACGGGGCCGCGGCGATCGGACCGATGGTCCGTGCCGCCTTCGCCCAGAGCGACGGCAACGGAGGGGGTGGCGGGGGTAACAGCGGTGACATCGAGATCCTCAACTTCGCCCTCACCCTGGAGCTGCTCGAGGCGGATTTCTATCGCCAGGCGCTCGATCAGGTCGACCTCGGAGGTGAGCTTGCGAGCCTGGCGGAGGAGATCGGATCGAGCGAGGAGGAGCATGTGGACGCTCTGAGTGCGACCATTCAGGATCTCGGCGGCAAGCCGGCAAAGGAGCCGAAGTTCACCTTTCCGCTCAACGACGAAAAGAGCTTCCTCGAGCTGGCGGTCACCTTCGAGGACACGGGCGTGCAGGCCTACAACGGTGCCGCGCCGTCGCTGCAGTCGAAGGAGTTGCTCGCCGTCGCCGGCCAGATCGTTCAGATCGAGTCACGGCACGCCGCGGCGGTCAGGCTCGAGGATGGACAGCAGCCGGTGATCGACGCGTTCGACACCACTCTGAGCATCGACGAGGTGCTCGAAGCGGTGATGCCGTTCATCCAGTCCTGAAGCCGGGCGCTCCTTCCTAGCGGGAGCGGGGGACCACGACCCCGGTTCTGATGCGACCCCGGATTGCCGACCGCGATCCGGGGTCGCGATTGGTTGTAGGTTGAGTGATCCCAATCACACTCGGGTGCGTAAGGTGCTCTAGGTCCACAACTGAGGAGGGGCGCTTACATGACCGCCAAGCAAAGGGAGCTCGACCGAGAGCCGATGTCGGCGCTTAGCCGGATCGCCGCCGATCCGGTTTCGCGACGCAAGTTCATCGGCGTCAGCGGAGGCGGGATCGGGGCAGCCGCCCTGCTCTCCGCTTGCGGTGGAGACGACGAAGGACCGACGACCACCCAGGGCTCGGGCGCACCCGTCCCGCCGGATGACGAGATGGAGTCCCAGTTCGGTAGCGGCGACGTCGGCATCCTCAACTTCGCGCTCACGCTCGAGTACCTGGAGGCCGACTTCTACGACCAGGCGATCAAGAGCGGCCTGCTCAGTGGGGTCCCGCTGCAAGCGTTCAAGGCCTACGGCGCCAACGAGAAGCAGCACATCAAACAAATCGAATCGACCATCACCGAGATTCTGCTCGGCGAGAAGGTCCCAAGGCCGAAGACCGAGTTTCCGCTGGAGAACGCGGACCAGGTGATCAAGCTGGCGGCGACGCTGGAGAACGTCGGCGCATCCGCCTACCTCGGCCAAGCGCCGAGGATCGAGGAACCCGATGTGCTCCAGGCGGGTCTTGCGATCCATACGGTCGAGGCGCGGCATGCATCGGCCCTGAACATGCTGGCCGGGATGCCGATCAGCCCCGACGGGCCGTTCGCGAAGCCGCGGACCATGCAGGAAGTGCTGAAGGAAGCCAAGCCGTTCATCAAAAGCTGAGCTCGGATCGAGCCGAGAGAAGAGGTAGGGAAGAGATGAGCATCAAATCAGACGGACAACAGCAGCCGACCACGCCGGCCCTGGTCGAGTTCGAGCCGATGAGCAGGAGCGCGTTCCTGCTCAAAGGGGCCCTGGCGACTAGTGCCCTCTACGGCGCGGCGGCCGTCGGGCCGATGGTCCGAGCGGCCTTCGGGCAACAGATCCAGGACGGCGATCCAAGCGATGACGTCGGCAGCGGCCCGAAGGGAAGCAAAGACGTCGACATCCTCAACTTTGCCTTGACCATTGAGTTCCTCGAGGCCGAGTACTACGAGCGGGCGCTGGACGCGGTCGACCTCGGGGGCGAGCTCAGGAGCCTCGCCCAGGAGTTCGCCTCCAACGAGCAGACGCATGTCAAGCAGCTCACCCAGACGATCAAGGACATGGGCGGCAAGCCGACCAGCAAGCCGAGCTTCAGCTTCCCGCTCGGTGACGTCGGAGGCTTCGTCAAGCAGTCGATCGCCTTCGAGGACACGGGCGTTCAGGCCTACAATGGCGCCGGTCCGATGCTGAGCTCGAAGGAGCTTCTGGCCGCGGCCGGATCGATCGTCCAGGTGGAGGCGCGCCACGCCGCCGCTATCCGGGTGATGGACGGCCAGCAGGCCCAGATCGACGCCTTCGACATCGCCATGAGCATGGACGAGGTGCTGAACGAAGTGCAGCCGTTCATCCAGTCCTAGCGCGGGCGAGCTGAACGCTCGGACCCAGTTGGTGGTACCGGGGACTCCTGCCCCTCCACTTATCCTCAACCCCATGACCGTTGCAATCGCCGATGCCGTCCTCTCCGAGCTGGCCGAGGAGTTGCGGGCGGAGGAGAGCGTCATTTCCGCCCACGTTCTCGATCCGGAGACTCGGCCGCGCCTGGCGAAGCTGACGGTCGCCGTCGCCCCCGAAAGGCCCTACCTCGGCGGGGTGATCGAGTGCGTGCGGGAGGGCTACCTGCTCCACTACGGGACCCCCCGGGTGCTGGCGCCTCCCGACCCCGAGCTCGCCCTGCTGGCAGGCGACTATCTCTATGCGCGCGCTCTGGAGACCTTGGCGGGCGCCGGTGAGCTGGCCGCGATCCGGGAGCTGGCGGACCTGATCTCGCTGTCGGCCCAGATCCACGCGAGCCACTCCGAGCCGGTGCTCGCGTCAGCGCGCCTGTGGCTGGCGAGCGCCATAGCGATCGGTAGCGGGAGCGATCCCGGCCACGTCAAAGCAAAGGAGCGCCTGAGGGTCGGCGGTGACTCCGGCCCCCTCGGCAAGTGGGCGCTCGCCACCGCGGCCCGACTGGGCGCCGGTGACGTGGTTGCCGAGGTCGGGGAGTCGGTAGGATTGCCCTCCTCGAATGGCTGACCCTGGCAAGGACAACCCGACCGGCAACGGTGGCAGCGGCAACGGCGGAAGCGCCGGTCTGCCCGAGATCGATCCCCCCGGCTACTTCGAGGGCGAGTCGATGACCCGCCGCAAGGTCTTCACCGTCGCCAGCCAGGCGATCGGGGGCGCCGCGGGTGCGGTGGTCGTGCTGCCCGCGCTCGGCTTCGCGGTGGCGCCGGTGTTCGATCAGGTCGAGGTGGACTGGGAGCCGGTCGGGCCTCCAACCGACTACGAGCGGGACACCTACAAGGCCGAGGTGATCACCTTCGTCCCAGGCGTCGGCGAGACCGGCAAGACCACCGTCTACGTCCGTCGTGGCGATCCGCAGATCGAGGAGAACCCGGACGACTTCATCGCCATCTCCACCCGCTGCGCCCACCTCGGCTGTCCTGTCCGGTACGTCGAGGTCGCCGGCAGCTTCATCTGTCCCTGCCACGGCGGCATCTACGGCTTCCAGGGCGAGGTCCTCGGCGGCCCCCCGGTCCGTCCACTCGACCGCTTCCAGACTCGGGTCCGCGAAGGCCTCGTGGAGATCGGTCCCCGCTACAGCGTCACCTCCCAGCTCAAGCCCGTCAGGGCTCGAGATCCGGGAGAGTTTGTCGGCGGAATCTGGGAATACCTATATCCGCCCCGACCTTCGGTGCCCCCGGCCCCGGCCGGGTGACCGAGTGGAGTAGAGCATGAGCGAGACCACCGAGAAGACCGAAACCACCAACCGCGGGGACGCCACCAACGTCGGGGAAGCCAACGGCGGCAAGACCAGCCGGATCGAGAAGCTGCTGCCGCCGCCGCTCCGACGCCCGGGCAAGCCCGGCGAGAACGGTGCCTCCAACGGCGACTCACCGGTGATCGAGGCCGCCAAGGACGCGCCCGCCGACCTGGTCGGCTGGGTCGACGAGCGGATGGCGATGTCGGGGACGCTCACCGGGATGATGTTCCGGAAGGTCCCCAAGGGGACCAACTGGTTCTACACGCTCGGCTCGGCGACCCTGTTCGCCTTCGTCGTCCAGGCGGTCACCGGCGTCTTCTTGGCGATGTACTACGTCCCCTCGGTGACCGAGGCCTACGACTCGATCACCTACCTCACCAACGAGGTCTTCCTCGGCGAGTTCGTCCGCGGGATGCACAAGTGGGGCGCCTCGGTGATGGTGATCCTGGTGTTCGTCCACATGGCCCGCACCTTCTTCTTCGGCGCCTACAAGTACCCGCGGGAGCTCAACTGGATCATCGGCGTCGTCCTGCTGATCCTGACCATGGTGATGGGTTTCACCGGCTACCTGCTGCCGTTCGATCAGCGCTCCTACTGGGCGACGATCGTCGGCGTCAACATCAACGGCACCGGCCCGATCGTCGGCCCCTACCTCTCCGACTTCCTCCGGGCTGGCCCGGAGTTCGGCGCGACCACGCTGCCGCGCTTCTACGCGATCCACATGATGATGGTGCCCGGCGCGATCATCGCCATGATCGGCGCCCACCTGTATCTAGTGGCCAAGCTCGGGACCACCGCGCCGCCCTGGATGAGGATGCGGCCCACGCCCAAGTCCGACCGCGCCGAGAAGGTCAAGGCCAAGTAGATGGATCGTCAGGAGAAGGAGGCCTACCTCCGCGAGTACGAGATCTTCAAGAAGAAGGGCAAGCCATTCTTCCCCTACGCGGTGATGAAGGACTCGGTGATGGCTTTGATCGTCGTCCTGGTGATCGTCGTCATGTCGATCTTCCTCGGCGCCGAACAGGGTCCCAAGGTGGATCCGACCACCACCACCTACGTCCCTCGTCCGGAGTGGTACTTCTTCTTCCTGTTCGAGCTGCTGAGGGTGATCAAGCCACCGGAGCTGGTGCCCCTGGCGACCATCGGCATTCCGACGATCGGCATGGTGCTCCTGCTCCTGCTCCCCTTCTACGACCGCAACGCCGAGCGCGACCCGCGCAAGCGGCCGATCGCGACCACCGCCGGCGTGCTGACGATCCTCTCGATGGCGGTGCTCACCTTCCTCGGCGCCGAGGCGGGCAACCCCAACAAGATCGAGATGGCGGTCGCCGCGGAAGTCGAGCCGGGCAAGGCCGTAGCCGAGCGAGCGGGCTGCACCGCCTGCCACAAGTTCGGGGTCACCGGCGGCACCCTCGGTCCCAACCTGACCGAGATCGGCGAGCGCCTGCCCGCACGCGCGATCGCCCGCTCGCTGATCGTCGGCCCCGGGATCATGCCCTCCTACACCCAGCTCCAGCAAGAGGAGCCGGCAGCGTTCGAGGACCTCGTCAACTTCATCGCCTCCCTCGACGGTGAGAAGACCGAGGGCGAGGAGTTCGAGGAGGAGTAGTCCCGCTCCGGCGGGCTTCCCATCCATCCGAGGCGAGGTGAGAATGAGCGGCACCTCCGACCATGCGACCGGCGCTGCCGCAGCCCCCGGGGGGCGGGACGCCGCGAGCAAGCCCTCGCGGAGCTCCGAGGACTTCGACACCGAGGTCCGGGGGATGTTCGACCGGATCTCCGGCGTCTATGACCTGATGAACTCGGCGATGACCGCCGGCATGCATCACCGCTGGCGCGAGCGCGCCGCCGATCGGGCCGAGCTCTCCCCCGGCGACTCCGCGCTCGACATCTGCTGCGGCACCGGTGACCTCGCCTTCGAGCTCCAGCGCCGGGTCGGACCCGGGGGAGAGGTGATCGGCTCGGACTTCTCCGAGGGGATGCTGGAGCGGGCCCGCGAGAAGGCCGATCCGGGGCAGGCGGCGCCGAGCTTCGAATGGGCCGACGCGCTCCGGCTTCCCTATGAGGCCGAGCGCTTCGACGCGGTTACGGTCGGCTTCGGCGTCCGCAACCTCGCCGACCTCGACGCCGGCCTGGCCGAGATGAGGAGGGTGCTGGTGCCGGGCGGTCGCGCGATCATCCTCGAGATCACCCAGCCCACCAGGCCCCCGCTCTCGACCTTCTTTTCGCTCTGGTTCGACCGCCTGGTGCCGGCGCTGGGGACGATCGCCGGAGATCGCGACGCCTATAGCTACCTGCCCGAGTCGGTCAAGCGCTTTCCCGCCCCCGACCGCCTGGCCGCCAAGATGAGCGATGCGGGCCTGACCGACGTCCGCTGGACCATTCTCGCCGGCGGCATCATCGCGATCCACTCAGCTCACCGTCCGCCGGACCGATGAGGGGGGGCCGGATCCCCGAACCGGTTACCGCGGTAATCGAGCTCGCCGACGCCTGGCTGCCCCAGCGGATGACCGCGGTCGAGGCCCGGCTGGCGGAGCTGGCAGGGAGCCATGGTCCCGAGCTGGAGAGCTCGGCTCGTCTGACCCTGGAGGCGGGGGGCAAGCGGATGCGGCCGCTGCTGGTGCTCCTGTCGGCGGGCCCCGAGGGAGCCGAGCGCGCCGTACGCGCGGCCACGGCGATCGAGTTGGTCCACATGGCGACCTTGGTCCACGACGACGTCCTCGACGCGGCCCCTCTCCGCCGCGGGCGGCCGACGGTGTTTGCCACCGACGGGGCCGAGCGCGCGACCGCCACCGGTGATCTGCTCCTCTCCCGCGCCTTCAGCGAGCTCGCCCATCCGGGCTCCACCGACCAGGTGCGGGCGCTCGCTCGGGCGTCGAGCCGGCTCGCCCGTGGAGAGCTGGCGCAACGCCAGGACGCATACGTCCTCGGGACCTCTCGCGAGCGCTACCTCGAGCGCTGTCGGTTGAAGACGGCGGCGCTGTTCGAGTGCGCCTGCGTGATCGGGCGCCCCGCCGGCGACCCCGCCCGCGAGCCCCTCGCCCGCTTTGGCCGGGAGATCGGCCTCGCCTTCCAGCTCCTCGACGACGTCCTGGACGTGGTCGGCCCATCCGAGCGCACGGGCAAGGCGCTCGGCACCGACCTCCTCGACGGGACGGTCACCCTGCCGTTGATCCGCGCGATCGAGCTGGAGCCGGAACTCGCCCGGGTGGAGCCCGCCACGCTCGACCCCGCCGGTGCGGTGGAGGTCTGCCGGAGGATCGCGGCAACCGGCGCGACCGACGAGGTCCGTGCGGAAGCCTCCGAGCGAGTCGCCGAGGCCAAGCGGGGGCTCGCCGAGGCAACGCTCGCGCCCGAGGAGCTACGCCCGTTCGAGCTGGTCGCCGACGGCGTCGTCGAGCGCTACTCCTGAGGCGGCGGGCGCGGCGGCTAGAAGTCCTCGGGCAGGAGGCTGTCTTGGGCGAGCGCGTCGACCAGGCGGTCCAGCTCCTCCTCCATGTTGCAGCGCTCCAGCCTGGCGAGATCGTCGAGCAGGGACTGGGTGGCACCGTCGAGGAGGACGTCGAAGCGATCGAGGACGCTTTGCTCGTAGACGTCGATCACGCGGTACTCGCAATCGGGGCAGCGAAGCTCCACCCGCCAGCGATTGAGGTCGACCGGTGCCCACTGCGTCGGGTGGACCAGCTCCGATCGACACTCAGGGCAGATGTGCAGATCGGTGTCGGCGCGGCCGAGCTGGAGCACCGAGCTCCGCCTCGCTGGCTCGCGAATCAGCTCCTCGGCTGGGTGGATGTGGCGGTGGTAGCTCATCGCGGTTCGCATTCCCTATCGACCCCGGCCCCCTCGACCGCAGCCCGCGGGAGCCCTCTGGACGAACGTCCAGCGCACCGGCGACCGACAACCGTCCAACGAAGTGCCGTTGACGCTTCACGCTTGCCGCCAGGACGCGCAATAGACTGCGCGATCCGATGGTTCTCAGCGATCGCACGATCCGCGAGGAGGTCGAGGCCGGCAGGATCGTCTTCGACCCCTACGACCCGGGGCTGGTCCAGCCCTCGAGCGTCGACGTCCGGGTCGACCGCTCCTTCCGCGTCTTCCACAACGCCCGCCATCCGTTCATCGACGTCCGCAAGCGGATGGACGACCTCACCGAGCTGGTGGAGGTCGAGGGGGATGAGCCGTTCATCCTCCACCCGGGGGAGTTCGTCCTCGGCCAGACCCTGGAGCGGGTGACCCTGCCCGATGATCTCGTCGCCCGCCTCGAAGGCAAGTCAAGCCTCGGACGTCTCGGCCTGCTGATCCACTCCACCGCGGGGTTCGTCGACGCCGGCTTCGAGGGCAACCTCACCCTGGAGCTCTCCAACGTCGCCAACCTTCCGATAACGATCTATCACGGCATGCCGATCGGCCAGATCTCATTCATGCGGATGGACGCGGCGGTGGAGAGGCCCTACGGATCCGGCGAGGTCGGCAGCAAGTACCAGGGCCAGGAGGAGCCAACCGCCAGTCGCTTCTACCTCAACTTTCCCGGCGGCGAGGAGCAATAGGCCGCCCGTCCGACGACGACCCCGGGAGCCGACACCGGCCTACCGCTACCATTGAGCGATGCCGAACGTGGGACCCCTCGAGCTCGCCATAGTCTTGATCATTGCCCTGGTGATCTTTGGGCCCAAGCGCCTACCCGAGCTGGGCAAGTCGCTGGGCAGCGGCCTGCGCGAGTTCAAGTCCTCAATCGCCTCCTCGAGCGAGGACTCCGACGAGCCTCGCAAGATTGAAGGCAGCGCCTCCGACGCGGAGAGCGCCACGCCGGCCCCCGATGAGCGGCCGGCCGAGGCCCACCCGGTCGAGACGCCCGACTCCGACGAAACCCGCTCCTAGCCCAGGCGCCATCGGAGGGTCCGTCGATGGCGAGGATCAAGGCAGCCGGATTCGAGGATCGGATGACGCTGATCGAGCATCTCGACGAGCTCCGCGGCCGGATCATCTTCGCGATCGGCACCGTGGTGGTGGTGGCGATCGTCTGCTTCTGGCAGAACGATTTCCTGCTGGACCTGGCCAACGGCCCACTGCCCGACGGCCGGCTCGCCGATCCGGTCACCTTCTCGCCGACGGAGCCGCTGATCACGACTCTGACCGTTGTCCTCTATGCGGCGCTGCTGATCTCCTTTCCGATCCTGACCTACCAGCTCTACGCCTACGTACTGCCCGCCTTTACTCCCTCGGAGAAGCGGACGGTGCTACCGCTGCTTTTGATGGTGCCGTTTCTGTTTGTGGGAGGGGTGGTGTTCGGCTACCTGCTGGTGATGCCGGCAGCGATCGACTTCCTCTTGAACTTCAATCAGGACAACTTCAACGTCCAGATCCGAGCCCGCGAGTACTACGGCTTCTTCGCCCTGACCTTGTTCGGCATCGGCATCCTCTTCCAGATCCCGGTCGCCATCCTCGCGGCGACGCGGCTCGGCGTCGTCACCCCGGGCCAGCTCTCGGCCAACCGCCGCTACGCGATCCTGGTGATCGCGGTGCTGGCGATGCTGCTGCCGGGAGGCGACCCGATCACGATGCTGATCCTGATGGCGCCGCTCATCCTCTTGTATGAGTTCAGCATCATCATGGCCCGGACGCTGGGAGGCGATGGGGAGCCCGCGGCCGAGCCGGCGGGGGAATCCGCAAGGGGTCGAGAAGACGAGTCCGATCCTCTAGGCTGAGGGCCATGCTCTTCGACATCCGCGGTCGCCGCCGCCGCTTCATCCAGGCGATCTACGTCTTCTTGGCCCTCCTGCTCGGAGGGGGGCTCGTCCTGTTCGGGATCGGCGGCGACGCCCAGGGCGGGCTCGGGGCGATCTTCGGCCTCGACCAGAACAGCGGTGGCACCGGCAACCCCGACTACGACAACCAGATCGAGAGCGCGCAGGAGCGGTTGGAGGTCGATCCCACCGACCAGGCCGCGCTGCTGCAGCTCGCCCGCTTCCAGTTCCTCGCCGGCAACGACGCCACCGAGACCGACGATCAAGGCCGAGTGGCCTTCACCGAGGAGGCCGAGGACCGATTCCAGCAGGCGACCGACGCCTGGGAGCGTTACCTCGCGACCGACCCGCGGAGCCCCGATGACAGCGCCGCAAGCCTCATCTTCCAGGCCTATAGCCGCCTCGCCTCGACCAGCGAGCTCCCGGATCCACAGGTGCTCGAGGGGGCGCAGAAGACCGCCGCGATCATCGCCGAGGAGCGTCCCTCGGTCAACTCGTTCCTCCAGCTCGCCGCCTACTCCTACTTCAGCGGCGAGGTCAAGGCCGGTGACGCGGCCGCGGAGAAGGCGATCGCCGAGGCGGGCGACGACGTCGACGAGGATGCGCTCAAGAGCCTCAAATCCCAGCTCAAGCAGATCAAGCAGACCGGCAAGGCCCTCCAGGCTCAGATCGACG
>JBPCOO010000201.1:0-10955 GCA_051000155.1 Solirubrobacterales bacterium
CCTCGATTGCGTTGGCGGCGAGATCGAGGGCCGGTCCGGCCTCGTGGGGACGGTCGATCAAGCCCTCGCCGTGGAGGAAGCCGAGCGCCAGCTCCTCGTCGTTGCCGGGGGTGCGCATCGTCACCGCGACGGGTCGGCCATCGACGCGGATCTCCAGTGGCTCCTCGACGGCGACCTCGTCGACGACGTCCTCGCGCAGGATTCGCTTGTGCATCCGCGGGTCCACAGGCCCAAGATAGTGGCGGGGGTTGGCTCCGAGCGGGCGCCTCCGGGCTGAGCCACCGGCGAGCGGGCCGCTGTGAGAAGCTGAGGTGGAAGGGCATCCAGCCCGAGATCGGGTACCGAGACGACGAGAGGAGGGCGGATGCAGCTTGGGATGATCGGACTGGGACGAATGGGCGCAAACATGGTCCGGCGCCTGATGGCCGACGGCCACGAGTGCGTGGTCTACGACCTCGACGCCTCCGCGGTGGCGGAGCTGTCCGGCGAGGGTGCAATCGGCGCGGACTCCCTCTCCGATCTCATCGCCAAGCTCGAGGCTCCGCGCAACGCCTGGATCATGGTTCCCGCCGGCTACGTCGGCGATACCGTCGATGAGCTGGCGGAGCTGCTGGATTCCGGCGACACGATCATCGACGGCGGCAACTCCTTCTACCGCGACGACGTCGACCGAGCCGAAGCGCTCGAGCCGAGCGGAGTCAACTACGTCGATGTCGGCACCTCCGGCGGAGTCTTCGGGCTCGAGCGGGGCTATTGCCTGATGATCGGCGGGCCCGATGAGGCGGTCGAGCGGCTCGATCCGATCTTCGCCACGATCGCGCCGGGCGTCGACGGCGCCCCCGAGCGCACGCCTGGCCGCGAGGGCGAGCCCTCGCGCTCGGAGCAGGGCTACCTCCATTGCGGCCCCTCGGGTGCGGGTCACTTCGTCAAGATGGTCCACAACGGGATCGAATACGGGGTGATGGCGGCCTACGCCGAGGGCCTCAACGTTCTCCGCCACGCCAACGTCGGCGCCGAGGGAGCGGCGATCGACGCCGAGACGACGCCCCTGCGCGATACCAAGTACTACCGCTACGACCTTGACATCGGCGAGGTGTCCGAGGTCTGGCGGCGCGGCTCGGTGATCGCCTCCTGGCTTCTGGACCTGACCGCCGCCGCCCTGGTGGAATCGCCCGAGCTGGAGGGGTTCGACGGTCGCGTCTCCGACTCCGGCGAAGGGCGCTGGACCCTGCACGCGGCCATCGACGAAGGCGTGCCGGTGGGAGTGCTGAGCACCGCTCTGTACGAGCGCTTCGGCTCCCGCGGCGACGACCTGTTCGCCAACAAGCTGCTGAGCGCGATGCGCAAGCAGTTCGGTGGCCACGAGGAAAAACCGGCGGGAGAGGGTAGCTAGTGGAGGCGGCCACCGTAAGGACCGAGGTTCCGAGTGCCGGGGGAGCCGTCGCCGCCGGGGAGCGCCCCGATCCGCACGTCCTCGTCCTCTTTGGCGCCGCCGGCGACCTTGCGGCGCGCAAGCTGCTGCCAGGCCTCTTCCACCTCTGCAACGCCGGCCTGATGGCTGAGGAGTTTCGGATCGTCGGCACCGCCGGTCAAGACATGGACACCGACGCCTTCCGCGAGCACGCCGCCGCCAAGATCGAGGAGTTCGGTCGGACCGGCCTCGCCGAGGGCGACTTCGAAGCCTTCGCCGAGCGGCTCAGCTACGTCCCAGTCGGCGCGGGAGCCGGGGCGCTGGGCGAGGCCGTCGCCTCTGCCCGCCGCGAGCTTCCCGACGACCACCGACTGCTCCACTACCTGGCGGTGCCGCCCGCCGCCTTCGACGACGTCGCCGGCACCCTTGGGGAGCTAGGACTCTGCGGCCCCGAGGCCCGGGTGATCACCGAGAAGCCCTTCGGCCACGACCACGACTCCGCCGTCACGCTGAACGAGTTGCTGCACAGCTACTTCGAGGAATCCCAGATCTTCCGCATCGACCACTACCTTGGCAAGGAGGCGGTCCAGAACGTACTGGCGCTGCGCTTTGCCAACGGCCTCTACGAGCCGATCTGGAATCGAAACAACATCGACTACGTCCAGATCGACGTTCCCGAGACGCTCGAGGTCTCTACCCGAGCCGGCTTCTACGAGGACACGGGCGCCTACCGCGACGTGGTTGTCACCCACATGCTCCAGGTGCTGAGCTTCATCGCGATGGAGCCCCCGGCGAGCCTCGCGGCCGAGCATCTGGTGGCGGAGAAGACGAAGGTGTTCGAGGCGATGCGTCCGATCGACCTTGCCCACGTCGTCCGCGGTCAGTACGAGGGCTACCGGGAGATCGAAGGCGTTGCCGAGGACTCCGACACCGAGACCTTCGTCGCTTTGCGGGTGGAGATCGACAACTGGCGCTGGGCCGGGGTGCCCTTCTACCTGCGCCACGGCAAGGCGATGGCCGAGACCAACCACCTGGTGGCCCTCGATCTACGCGAGCCCCCGATGCGGATGTTTCCCGACTCCACCCAGCATCACGGCGCCAACCAGCTCGTGTTTGACTTCGGCGAGCCGGGGGCGATCGTCGCCGATTTCCAGGCGAAGGTGCCCGGCGCGGAGATGAAGCTCGGGCCGGCGCGGATGACCTTCCGCTACGAGGAGTCGTTCTGCGCGGAGAACCAGCTCGAGGCCTACGAACGGCTGATTCACGACGCGCTGCTTGGGGATGCGACCCTGTTCACGCGGGCGGCCGGGATCGAGCGCCTGTGGGAGATCAGCGATCCGCTGCTGGAAGACCCGCCGCCGGTTATTTCCTACCCGAGGGGGAGCTGGGGGCCGGAGGAGGCCGACGAGCTGATCGAGCCCGGAGAGTGGCGCCTGCCCGAATCCGGCGCGACCGACGAGGCGGCCGGCGAGTAGAGCTTGCAAGACGTAAACCGCGACGAGAGGAAAACCGATGAATCCCAATGAAGAGCTCCAAGACCTCGGACAGAGCATCTGGGTGGACGCGATCACCCGTCGGATGCTCGACGACGGCACCCTGCAGCGCTACATCGACGAGCTCGCGGTGACCGGGCTCACCTCCAACCCGACGATCTTCGAGAAGGCGATCGACGGATCCGACGACTACGACGACCAGATCAGCGAATTGCTCGGCCGGGGCAAGAGCGGGGAGGAGCTGTTCTTCGAGTTGGCGATCGACGATCTCCGTCGCGCCGCCGACCTCTTCGCCGACGTCCACCAGCGCACCGACGGGGTCGACGGTTACGTCTCGCTCGAGGTCTCGCCCCTGCTCGCCTACGAGACCCAAGAGACCACATCCGAGGCCGCTCGTCTGCACCGCCAGGCCGAGCGCGAGAACCTCCTGATCAAGATTCCGGGGACGATGGAGGGAGGCGGGGCGATCACCGAGACGATCGCCGCCGGGATTCCCGTCAACGTCACGCTCCTATTTGACCACTCCCAGTACGAGGCCCAGGCCGACGCCTACATGTCGGGGATCGAGCGTCGGATCGAAGCCGGGGAGGACCCGCGGGTCGCCTCGGTCGCCTCGGTCTTCGTCAGTCGCTGGGACGTGGCGGCCAAAGAGCAGGTAGGAGGCGATCTCCACGGCAAGCTCGGCATCGCCGCCGCCGCCAAGGCCTACAAGAGCTACCGCGAGCTGCTTGCGAGCGATCGCTGGGCCAATCTCGAGGCCGAGGGCGCCCGCCCCCAGAGGCTCCTGTTCGCCTCGACCAGCGCCAAGGATCCGGCGATGCGCGATACCGCCTACGTCGAGGCGCTGGCGGCACCGGACACCGTCGACACCATGCCCGACAGCACCGTGGAGGCCTTCGCCGACCACGGCGAGGTCGGCGCGCCCCTGCCCGACGACGGTGGTGATTGCGAGCAGGTGCTGGCGTCCTTCGAGGAGGCCGGGGTCGACATCGACGCACTTGCCTCCCGGCTACAGAGCGAGGGCGCGGAGAAGTTCAACGACTCCTGGCGGGAGCTCTTGGCCGGGATCGAGCGCGCGAGCGAGCAGGTGGCGGCCGAGTGAGCGCCGGGGCGAGCTCTCCACGGGCGCACGACATCTGGCGCGAGCTGGAGCGGGCCCGGGAGCGCCTCGGGAGCATCCACCTGCGGGAGCTGTTCGACGCCGACCCCGACCGCGGCCCGACCCTGACGGTGGAGGCGGAGGGACTACGCCTCGACTACTCCAAGCAGCGGGTCGACGCCTACTCGCTCGGGGCGCTGTTGGAGCTGGCGCGCCGGACCGGGGTCGAGGAGCGCCGCGACGAGATGCTCGCCGGCTCCCACATCAACTCGACCGAGGAGCGCGCCGTGCTGCATACGGCGCTGAGGCGTCCCAAGGGGGACTCCCTGATCGTCGACGGGGTCGATGTCGTCGCCGAGGTCCACGAGGTGCTCGACCGGATGGCTGCCTTCAGCGAGCGGGTCCGCTCAGGCTTGTGGACGGGGCATACGGGCGAGCGCATCTCCGCCGTGGTCAACATCGGCATCGGTGGCTCCGACCTCGGACCGGTGATGGCCTACCGGGCGCTCCGCCATTACGCCACCGACGGGCTGGAGGTCCGCTTCGTCAGCAACGTCGATGCCACCGACTTCGTTGAGAAGACCCGCGACCTCGACCCCGCCCGAACGCTCTTCATCGTCGCCTCGAAGACCTTCACCACCCAGGAGACGATGACCAACGCCCACTCCGCCCGACGCTGGCTCCTCGACGGCCTCGCCGCGGGCGAGTCCGCGATCGCCGACCACTTCGTCGCGCTCTCGACCAACTCAGAGGCGGTGGCGGAGTTCGGGATCGACGCCGACAACATATTCGGATTCTGGGACTGGGTCGGCGGCCGCTACTCGATGGATTCGGCGATCGGTATGTCGACGATGCTCGCGATCGGGCCCGAGCGCTTCGGCGAGATGCTCGCCGGCTTCCACGCGATCGACCGCCACTTCGCCACCGCTCCGCTGGAGCGGAACCTGCCGGCTCTGATGGGTCTGCTCGGCATCTGGAACGCAAACTTCTGGGGCGCCGAGACGGTCGCGGTTCTCCCCTACGACCACTACCTCGAGCGCTTCCCCGCCTACCTCCAGCAACTGACGATGGAGTCCAACGGCAAGCACGTCCGCCTCGACGGGGAGGCCGTCGACTACGCCACCGGCCCGATCTACTGGGGGGAGCCCGGCACCAACGGCCAGCACAGCTTCTACCAGTTGATCCATCAGGGAACCCACCTGATCCCGTGCGACTTCATCTGCTTCGCCCGCTCGCTCAACCCGCTCGGAGACCACCACCAAAAGCTCGTCGCCAACGTCTTCGCCCAGGCCGAAGCGCTCGCCTTCGGCAAGACCGCGGAGGAGGTGCGGGCCGAGGGCGTGGCCGAGGAGCTGGTCCCCCATAAGGTCTTCGAGGGCAACCGCCCCTCAAACGTGCTCTGCGCCGAGCGCCTCGATCCTGCCACCCTCGGCAAGCTGGTCGCGCTCTACGAGCACGCCGTCTTCACCCAGGGAGCGGTCTGGGGCATCAACAGCTTCGACCAGTGGGGGGTCGAGCTGGGCAAGGTCCTGGCCAAGCGCATCCTGGGTGAGCTGGAAGGTGAGCCGGGCGCCGGGGAGCCCGACCGCGACAGCTCGACGAGCGGCCTGATCGAGTGGTATCGGGCGGCCCGGGACAGCTAGCGATCCCGCGCGCACCGGCTAGTTCCCCGGGTCTGCTCTTCCGAGCCCCGCGCAGCGTTTGAATAGTCATCTGAACGTCGCTTGGCGACGCTCAGAGTCCAAGACGACCGATGCCCCCGGCGGCGGCTAAGCCTCCAGCGCCTCCGGGGGTAGCTCGCCGCGCTTGTGGGCGATCATCGCGATGTAATAGATCGGCTCGCCGGTGATGGCCAGGCGGTGCTGGTAGCGGCGGGAGCGGGAGAGCTCCATGGTGCCGTCGCCCAGCGCCGCGTCGACCAGGTCGAAGAAGCCGGAGTGATCGGTCCTGTCGCCGATCATCGACTCCTTGATCGAGAAGCCGATCAGGCCTTCCGTCTCGATCAGCGAGAACGCCTGGGCGAAAGCCTGCGGCGGGATGTCGCCGAAGCCGAGCGCGGCGACCGAGGTAAGGCAGTTGCAGCGCAGCTCGGCGAGCTTGTTGCGGACCTCGGTCGGGGGCTGGGTCAGGTCGGTGATGACGTAGTCGGAGTAGATGCCCGGACGGTCGCGCTCGGTCGCCTCGGCCGCCTCCTCGATGATGTCGACGCCGACGATCTCAGGCACTCCCAGCTCGGCGAGCTGCTCGCCGACCATGCCGTTGCCGGCGCCGAGGTCGAGCACGCGGAGGTCGCCACCGTCACGCTCGCTTGCCTCGAGCTCTTCGGCGACGAGGTTGCGGAGCGTGCGCGGCGAGTCGCATTCCAACACCTCGTAGAAGAGCTTCTCGTAGAAGCCGGGAATGTTGTAGATCTCGTCGTAGTCGTGGAAGCGGATACGCCGCCATTCGCCGTCCTCGAGGATCTCGCACCATTCCTGGTCCTGATCGACGTTCTCGTCGGGGTCCGGAATGCGAACCTGGGGCTCGGAGACTTTCATCGCAGTGGGTTCCACTATGCCTTTCGCCATGTCGCGCTGACATGGATTTCGTTGAGGTGAGGCCGAATCTCGGGCGAGATTCGCATGACGACCGCCGCCGTCCGTGGCCCCCAGCAACGCATAGACTAGCCGATTGCACCCTCAATGAGCACGGCGCGAGCGGGGGCGCCGTCGGAGCCGACCAGGCGCAGGGGCAGACAGACCAGGGTGTAGGGGCCTGGCTCAACGGCCCGGAGGTCGAGACCTTCGAGCGCGACCACGTTGGCTGCGAGTAGCGCCCGGTGGGCATCGGCGTCGCCGATCGAGAGGTAGTCGATCCCGATCAGCTCGACCCCGCGCTCGAGGATCCACTCGGCGCCGCTTTCGTCCAGGCGGACGAACTCGCCGGTGAACTCGCTTCGCACCCAGAGCTTCGAGTTGGGGGTCTTCAGGAGCAGCCGCCTCACGCCCCCCGGGACGCCCGCCCCCTCCAGCGTGCCTCGGTCGATCGCCGCGCCCGGCTCCGCGATCTCGACCACGGCGCAGGGACCGATCATCGGCTCGACCGGAAGCATCTCGGTGCCGGCCCGGCCGTCGTAGAAGTGCGAGGGACCGTCGACGTGGGTGCCGGTGTGGGCGCCCATCCGTAACTCGCTGACGTTGGCGCCGTCACCGCGGGCGATCGCACTTGCCAGCTCGATCCCGAAGCCCGGATTGTCGTGGTAGATCGGCATCTCCTCGGTGATCGGTACCGAGATGTCATAGAGCTTCATCGAGCCTCCTCGCTGCGTTCGCCCCGCACCTTCCCACACCGTCCGGAACCGCGCCGGGTACAGCCAATAGAGTCAGCCGCATGAGTGAATCCGAGCTCGACAGCCTCGCCGTCAACACGATTCGGACGCTGGCGATCGACGCGGTCGAGCGAGCCAACTCCGGTCATCCCGGGACGCCGATGGGCCTGGCGCCACTCGGCTACGTCCTCTACGGGCGGATGATGCGTCACAACCCCGCCGATCCTGATTGGCCAAATCGTGACCGCTTCATACTCAGCGCCGGACACGCCTGCATGCTCCAGTACGCGCTCCTCCACCTCAGCGGCTACGACCTCTCCCTCGACGATCTCAAGAGCTTCCGCCGGCTCGGGTCGCGCTGCCCCGGCCATCCCGAGTACGGAGTCACGCCCGGGGTGGAGATCTCCACCGGACCGCTCGGTCAGGGGTTCGCCAACGGGGTCGGCTTCGCCCTGGCGGAAGCGATCCGGGCCGAGCGTTACAACCGCGAGGGGCACCCCGTCGTGGATCACCGGACCTTCGTCGTCTGCGGTGACGGCGACATGGAGGAGGGGATCTCCTCCGAGGCCGCATCGCTCGCCGGAAACCTCGGCCTCGGCAAGCTCTGCGCCATCTACGACGACAACAAGATCTCGATCGAGGGCTCGACCGACATCGCCTTCCGCGAGCGCGTCGGCGACCGTTTCCGAGCCTACGGCTGGGCCGTGCACGAGCTTCCCGCCGAGGCCGACCTCGGCCAGATCGAGCTATCGCTGCAGGAGGCCGATGGAGTCACCGACAGGCCGTCGCTGATCGTCCTTCCGACGCACATCGGCCACGGCTCGCCGAACAAGCAGGACACTGGCGCCGCGCACGGCTCGCCCCTCGGGCCCGAGGAGGTCGAGCTGACCAAGGAGGCCCTCGACTGGCCCTACCCCGAGCCGTTCACGGTCCCCGACGAGGTCCGCGAGCACTTCGCCGAGGTCAAGCGTCGGGGGGCCGAAGCACAGGAGCAGTGGTCACGGCTTTTCGAGGAGTACGCGGCCGAGAATCCCGAGGCCGCGGCTGAGCTGCAGCGGATCGCGCGCCGCCATCGGCCCGAGCTGCCCGACCGGGACGAGTTGCCACGATTCAGCCCCGCCGACGCGCCGCTCGCCACCCGCGCCGCCTCGGGCAAGGCGCTCAACTGGCTCGCGCCGCGCGTTCCCGAGCTGATCGGCGGCGCCGCGGATCTTGCGCCCTCGACGGCCACCTATCTCGACCGCGCCGGCGACATCGGGCACCACCACTTCGACGGTCGCAACCTCCACTTCGGCGTCCGCGAGCACGCGATGGGCGCGATCATCAACGCCCTGGCGATCGAGGGGATGCGGGCATACGGGGCCACCTTCTTCGTCTTCAGCGATTACATGCGGGGAGCGATCCGGATGGCAGCGCTGATGGAGATCCCTTCGATCTTCGTCTTCACCCACGACTCCTTCTGGGTCGGGGAAGACGGCCCCACCCACGAGCCGGTCGAGCACCTCGCCTCGCTGCGGGCGATGCCCAACTTGGAGGTGATCCGACCCGCCGACGCCAACGAGACCCACCTGGCATGGCACTGGCTGCTTGGCTCCTGCGATGCCCCCACCGCGCTTATCCTCACCCGGCAGAAGCTCCCCAGCCTCCAGCCCGACCGCATTCCCGCCGACGCGATCGAGCGTGGGGCCTACGTCTACCGCGACCCCGACGAGGGCGAGCCGGAGCTGATCCTGATCGGGACCGGCTCCGAGCTGGCGCTCTGCAACGAGGCGGCCGACGCGTTGACGACCGAGGGTGTCGCGGCCCGCGTGGTCTCGATGCCCTCGACCTCGCGCTTCGCCGCCCAGGAGCAGTCCTATCGCGACCGGATCCTGCCGCCGCACCTCGGTGCTCGACTCTCGGTCGAGGCCGGCTCGACCCTTGGCTGGAACCGCTGGGTGGGGGACCGAGGCACCTCGATCGGGATCGACCATTTCGGTGCCTCCGCACCCGGCCCGGAGCTGGCTAAGCGCTTCGGCTTCACCGCCGAGCGGGTGGCCGAGCGGGCGCGGGCGCTGCTGCGCGACTGATGGCGGCGGGCAGCTTCCCCAAGATCGGCGAGTACGGCTTCCTCTCCGACTGCCACACCGGGGCTCTGCTCGGTCCCGACGGCGCGATCGAGTGGCTCTGTCTGCCGAGGTTCGACTCCCCCAGCGTCTTCGGCGCGGTCTTGGACCGGGAGGCGGGGAGGTTCCGCGTCGGCCCCGCCAATGAGGTCCCGATCAGTCGTCGCTACGTCCCCGGCACCAATGCGATCGAGACCACCTGGGCGGCCGATGGTGGCTGGCTGGTGGTCTCCGACGCGCTCGCGATCGGCCCGTGGGAGGAGGACCACGTCGACCACCACACCCGCGCCCCGACCGACATGGACGCCCGCCACCTGCTCGTCCGCCGGGTCGAGTGCACCGCCGGCGAGGTGGAGATCGAGCTTCTCTGCGACCTCTATGCCGACTACGGTCGCCGCCGGCTCGACTGGGAGGTGGCGGACGATCGCCGCATCGCCACCGCCAAGCTCGACGATGAGCTGGGGGTCGCGCTCAGCACCGACCTCCATCTCGGCGCTGACGAGGGCATAGTCAGGGGCCGCCACTTCATCTCCGAGGGCGAGAGCTGCTTCGTCGCCCTCGGCTGGGGCAGCGAGCCACGCACGCTCGAGAGCTCTGAGGAGGCGGCCTCCGAGCTGGCTCAGACCGAGCGCTTCTGGCGCCGCTGGCTGGCACGAGGGGACTTCCCCGATCATCCATGGCGCGTTCATCTGCAGCGCTCGGCCCTGGTGCTGAAGGGTCTCACCTACCTGCCGACCGGCGCCACCGTCGCCGCGCTCACCACCTCGCTGCCGGAGACACCCGGCGGAGAGCGCAACTGGGACTACCGCTACACCTGGATCCGCGACGCCACCTTCACCCTCTGGAGCTTGCACATCCTCGGCTTCGATTGGGAGGCTCGCGATTTTATCTCCTTCGTCGCCGACCTCTGCCGGGCCGAGGGGGCCGAGACCCAGATCATGTACGGGATCGGCGGGGAGAAGGAGCTGACCGAGTCGGAGCTGGGCCACCTCTCCGGTTATGAGGGGGCCCGCCCGGTCCGAATCGGAAATGGCGCCTTCGATCAACGCCAGAACGACGTCTTCGGCGCTCTCCTCGACTCCGTCTACATCCACACCAAGGCCCGTGACCACATCCCCTCCGAGCTGTGGAAGATAGTCGCCGACCAGGTCGAGGGGGCGGTCGAGGTCTGGGAGGCGCCCGATCAGGGGATCTGGGAGGCGCGCGGCGCACCCAAGCACTACATCTCCTCGAAGCTGATGTGCTGGGTCGCGCTTGATCGCGGTGCCCGCCTCGCCGCCGCCCGCGACGATGAGCGGGCCGAGCGCTGGGCCGAGATCGCGGCCGAGATTCGCGAGGACGTCCTCGACAACGGGGTTCGCGACGACGGCGTCTTCCGCCAGCACTACGAGACCGACTCCCTCGACGCCTCGACCCTGCTGATTCCGCTGGTCCGCTTCCTGCCTCCCGACGACGAGCGGGTCCGCAACACCGTGCTGGCGATCGAACGAGACCTCACCCGCCACGGCCTCGTCCTCCGCTACATCACCGACGAGACCGA
>JBPCOO010000216.1:0-2702 GCA_051000155.1 Solirubrobacterales bacterium
GAGTGCCGGTTCACCCTGTTGGAGTCGGTCGGTCGCAAATGCAACTTCATCGCCCGGGCAATCGCGACCATGGGGCTGAGCAATGCCAAGGTCGAGTGCGCGCGCTCGGAGGAGCTGGCCGCGGCCACAGCCACGGGGCGAGAGGCGTTCGAGGTGGTCACCGCTCGCGCGGTCGCCAGGCTGAGCACGCTGGCCGAGCTCGCGTCCCCCCTGCTGGTCGAGGGCGGGCACCTGGTGGCCTGGAAAGGCCGGTGCGACCCCGACGAGGAGGCCGAGTGCAAACGGGCCACAGGCCGTACGGGAGTCGAGTTCAGCCGGGTGATTCCGGTCGGGCCCTACGCGGGCTCCAAACACCGCCATCTCTACCTGCTGCGGAAGGTGGGGCCTACCCCCGCCGGCCTCCCGAGGCGGCCCGGGATGGCGAAGAAGCGGCCGTTTGGGGTCTGAGCGCCTGCCGCGTCCTCGCGCGGTCCGGGGAGGAGGCCCGGCGCCGGAAGGAGGCCTCGGTCCGCTCGGACAACGAGGCCCTCTACGGCACCTGCGCAGGGGTGGTCCTCCCGGCGGATCGGGCCCGGCAAAGCTCTTTTTCCCCGTTCGACGTGGGCGGCCGGACCCCTGCCACCCACTGGCTCTAACCTCGCTCGCCCCGCGGTCGCCGAAACGCCCGCGGGCGTTTCACATGAGCCTGATTTACGCCATCGCAAACCAGAAAGGGGGGGTGGGGAAGACCACCACCACCGTCAACCTCGGCGCCTGCGTTGCCGATCGGGGGCGGCAAACCCTGTTGGTGGATCTCGATTCCCAGTGCAATGCCACCGTCGCCGTCGGCCTCGGCCGCGATGAGCGTCCTTCCAGCTACGACTGCATCTGCGGCGAGCGCTCGGTCGCGGAGGCGGCCCAGCCGGCCGGCCGCGATAACCTCTGGATCGTCCCGGCCAATCGCGATTTGGTCGGCGCCTCGGTCGAGCTTCCGGGCCTCGATCGCCCGCACCATCGGCTTCGCGAGGGGCTCGGCGCCGTCCGCGAGCGCTTCGGGGCCACCTTCCTCGACTGCCCGCCGGCGCTCGGACCCGTCGCGCTCAACGCGCTGGTGGCTGCCGACCGGGTCCTGATCCCGGTCCAGGCGGAATACTTCGCGCTCGAGGGGTTGGTCCAGTTCCTCGACACCGTCCACCAGGTTCGGCGCGACCTCAACCCGGCCCTGGTTCTGACCGGCGTGTTGATCACCATGGTCGATGAGCGGACCCGCCTTGCCCAGGACGTGGAGAGCGAATTGAGAGAACATTTCGGAGAGCTGGTGCTGGAGACCAAGGTCCCCAGGAGCGTGCGGGTCGCCGAGGCCCCGAGCTTCGCGGTGCCGGTGGTCGACCATGCCCCCACCTCGCCGGGGGCTCGCGCTTACCGCGCGCTCGCCGAGGAGATCGACTCGCGTGAGTAAGCGCGCCGGCATCGGCCGCGGGTTGTCGGCGATCCTTCCCGAGTCACCGGAGGAAGGCGAGCCGCGGTTCCGCCAGATCCCGCTCAACCTGATTCGCCCCAACCCCAGCCAGCCCCGCCGCCGATTCGATCAGGAGGCGCTCGACCGCCTCGCCGAATCGATCGAGGAGGCCGGCGTGGTCCAGCCGATAGTGGTTCACCCGCTACCGGACGGACGTTATGAGTTGATCGCCGGCGAACGACGCTGGCGAGCGGCGGCACAGGCAAAGCTGGAAACCGTGCCCGCGGTGCTCCGCAGCGAGGGCGCCGGTGAGCGGATGCAGACCGCCCTGATCGAGAACATGGCGCGGGAGGACCTCAATCCGGTCGAGGAGGCGCGCGCGTGTGCGGCCCTGGTCGATGAGCTCTCGCTGAGCAAGGAAGCGGTCGCTCGACGACTCGGTCGCAGCCGCTCGGCGATCTCCAACCTGATCCGACTACTGGATCTGCCCGATCCGGTCCTGGATCTGCTCGCCGCGGGACGGTTGACGGAGGGTCATGGTCGAGCTCTGCTGGCCGCCGACGGACAGGATCGCCGCCGCCGCCTCGCGACCGCCGCCGCCGATGGGGGTTGGACCGTGCGGGAGACCGAGAAACGAGCCAAGGGCAAGCTCCCGGAGGGCCGCACCCGATCGAACGGACGTTCGTCCGATGAGGAGGCGCTCGCGGCCACGGGGGAGGATGCGCTGGAGCGGGCGCTCCGGCGTGAGGTCAAGGTCGCGGCGACCAGGCGCGGAGTCAGGGCCGAGATCGCCTTCGACGACCTCGACGACCTCCTCCACTTCGCCGCCAGCGTCGGTTCGACGGCGCGCGGACGCGCCTGAACCCACCCGGCTTCGCTCACGCCCCGAGGGGCTATCGCGGCGCCGGGCACGCTCAGCCACGCCCGCGCACTCGGCGAACCGAACGCTGGGATGTTGGATCACGCGGAACGATCCGCCCTGACTACAATCTGCCCCTCGCGGGCGATTAGCTCAGTTGGTTAGAGCGCGTCTCTGATAAGGACGAGGTCCCTGGTTCGAATCCAGGATCGCCCACTTGGAACGAATGCAGATCTATGGAGTGAGCTTCGACATGGTCGGCAAGCAGCCGATCGTGCTGCTGAAGACCGACGAGGGCAACCGCTTCCTGCCGATCTGGATCGGGCACCCCGAGGCGGCGGCGATCCTGATGAAGCTCCAGGGAGCGGCGACCCCTCGCCCGATGACGCACGATCTGATGGCCGA
>JBPCOO010000244.1:0-3369 GCA_051000155.1 Solirubrobacterales bacterium
ATCATCTGGGAGAGGTTGGCGACCGTACCGCCATCGCGAACCAGGCGGGCGGCCTCGCCGATGCTCTCGCCCGCCGCCGGCCCGCAGATGGTCGCGCCGACGAGCTTCTGGCGAAGGCCGACGGCGATCAGCTTGACGAAGCCGCGGTCGTTGCCCGTGGTGATCGCGCGGTCGTTTTCCGCGTAGTCGTGGGTGTAGATCTCGACCCCCTCGCCGTGCATCTCCCGCGCCCGTTCCTCGGTCATGCCGACGTGGGCGACCTCCGGATCGGTGAAGGTGGTCCACGGCACCCAGTTGGTCTCGGTGCTCTGCCGGGCGCGAAAGAGCGCGTTGCCCATGGCGGTCAAGGCCTGGTAGGCGGCGTTGTGGGTGAACTGGAGCCCGCCGGTGACGTCGCCGGCGGCAAAGATCCTGTCGCCGGTGGTCCGCAGTCGCTCGTCGACGCGGACGTAGCTTGCTTCGTCGACCGCGACCCCGACCGCATCGAGGCCGAGCTCCTCGCTGACCCCGCGACGGCCGGTCGCAACCAGGATCCGGTCGAACTCGCGCGCCTCGCCTCCGGCAAGGATCGCGCGCCCGCCACCGCCGCTCCCGGGCTCGACCCGCTCCAGGGTGGTCGAGGCGTGGACCTCGACGCCCTCCTCGGCGAACACCTGCGCGAGCAGGGCACCCACTTCGGGTTCCTCCCCGGGTAGTAACCGGTCAGCCGCCTCGACCAGGCAGACCTGCGCTCCGAGCCGGCCGAAGGCCTGGGCCATCTCGCATCCGATCGGTCCACCGCCGAGGATCAGGAGCCGATCGGGTAGTTGCTCCAACTCGAACAGCGTTTCGTTGGTCAGCGGGTTGGCCCGATCGAGCCCTTCGATCGGCGGCATCGTCGCCTGCGATCCGGTCGCGATGATCGCGGTCCGGTAGTGAAGGGTGCGGCCGCCGGCCTCGATCTGCCCCGGGGAAGTGAACCGTCCGGCGGCCTCGATCACGTCGGCGACCCCCAGCGATCGCAGGTACTCCGGCGTGTCCTCAGCTCCCGCCTTCCGCTGCGCCTCTGCCAAGTGGCCCATCACCGCGCCGAAGTCGACCCGCGGTTCGCCGGCCTCGATCCCAAGCCGCCCGGCAGTTCGGATCGCGTGAGCCCGCTCGCCCGCGGCCAGCAAGGCCTTCGAGGGAACGCAGCCGGTGTAGAGGCAATCGCCACCGATCCGCCCCGGCTCGACGAGCGCAACCCGCGCCCCCGTCTCAGCGCCGTATTGCGAAGCGACTATCCCGGCGGTGCCACCGCCGAGGATGACGAGGTCGTAGCGCTTGGTCATCTGAGAGTGGTTGAGGTTTGCAATCGGGGCACCGTACTTACTGACCCGCGGGCGCGGTGGTCGGTTCGGCGGGAGGGTCTGCCTATAGGTGGCATGTGTTGTCCGAGCATCGACGCGACCGACTGCGGCAGGTAGTACCCCCGGCGAGACTCGAACTCGCGAAACCGTCGGCTTAAAAGGCCGCTGCTCTACCAACTGAGCTACGGGGGCCCCTAAAGACTACGCGGTCTGTTGCTTTCGCCGTGCGAGCCGAGTAGTTCGTCGCCGATGGCAATTCGCGCATCGAATCTCGCAACGCGCCACCTCCCGCTGCAATCGATCGAGCGACCAACCTCGACGGCCCATGTAGACGACGTGCCCCGTCTTCCCGCGAACATGGTCGAAATCCAAGGCTGGAACGTCGCCGAATCCACAGTCCACACAGCATCCGCGCTCCAAGAGTTCGGCGATGTAGAGCATGTTTCTCTCCTCGGCCGGCGTCAAGCCTGCGAAAGCCGACGTGAGAGAAGTCTTTGTGCGCCAGCTGTCCGTTCGTAGGGCGGAGCGACGCCGATGACAGTTGACGCAGACAACTTCGCACCGCGAGATCTCCTCCTTCAACTTCTTGATCGCCAAGCCCTCGATCCGGAACTTGCTGACGTTTCCGTGCTTCTGCCCAATGTGGTCGAACTCGAGTACGACCAGGTCGCTCTCACCGCAATCGGAACAGGGATGTTCGTGGAGAAACTTGGTTACGAATGCTCTCGCCTGCTGCCTACGGCGACGCTGCGCCTCGCTCGACTGGCGCCGGTGCACATCCCCACGCGCCTTGAAGTACGCCCGGAAGCAGTCTCGACACCATGCTTGACGCCCCGATCGGAGCTTGTTGAACTGGTCGATCGGGAGTGTGCGTTCACACTTACCGCACCGTTGCTCTCGCTGATCCTCTGGCTCCACAGGCCCGGAACCTGCGTCCAGATTTGTTCCCGGGATTTCACGCTGGACATCCCTGGTCCAAGTGCTCACTGAACTCAAGGCGACATCGAGCCGACGGGCAATGTGCCGAAGCGGCAGGCCCTGCCGCCGCAGTTCCCGTGCCTCTTCTCGCTCTTGAGTCTTCCTCCGCATACGAACAAACGTTCGCATACGGCTCGGACGGAAAACCGGTCTACGCCAACTCCACTCGCCCGCCAATCTCGACCCGGTCCTCGCCGACCGGCCGCGCCTGGATCACCGATCCCCGGCCCTGCTTCACCGTGATCTCGCAGTCGAGCGCGTCCGCCAGCCGCAGTGCGGCTGAGCCGGTGGCCTCGTCCTCGACGATCCCCGCCTCGGGGACGAAGCAGCGGCTGCGGATGTGGCCGGCGTCCTCGTCCGTCCACGCCCACAAGTATTGCCAGCCCTCGGTCGCCGGCTGGGCGGCCTCGACCTCGTCCGCCGATCCCAGCTCGACCAGCTCGAACGGTGGACACCAATCCACCTCGCCGGTCGCCCAGGTCAGTTTGTCCTCGTGGCGCAGCTCGACCGCCCCCGCCGGTGTCAGCAGTCGCTTCGCCGAGTGTCCCCGCTGCCGCAGTAGCCATCCGGTCCCCACCACCGGATGCCCGGCGAACGGCAGCTCGATCGCGGGCGTGAAGATCCTCACCCGACCGGTCTCGGCGTCGTCGACGAAGACCGTCTCCGCGTAGCCCAGATGGCGCGCCAGCGCCTGGCGGTCGTCTGGAGGCACCGCCGCTCCGTTGACCACCACGCCCAGCTCGTTTCCGCCCTCGCCGCCCTCCCCACAGAAGACCCTGACCACCGCCAGCTCGACGTCGCCGCCACCCTCCGCGGGCTGCTTCCGCTTCTTCGCCACCGCAGGCCCTCCCCTAGTGGCGGAAGTGTCGGCGGCCGGTGATCACCATCGCCACGCCGGCCCGCTCGCAAGCTTCGGCTACTTCGTCGTCGCGCTTGGACCCACCGGGCTGGATCACCGCGGTCGCGCCGGCCACGATCGCCGCCTCCGGCCCATCGGCAAAGGGGAAGAAGGCGTCGGACGCGGCCACGCAGTCCGCGAGCGCATCGGCCGCAGCCTCGCCCC
>JBPCOO010000258.1:0-4518 GCA_051000155.1 Solirubrobacterales bacterium
CTGCGCGGCAGCCGGAAGCCGGTTGCGAAGAACGGCAACCCGGGCCCGTGCACTGGATAGAGATGGGGGATCAGGGTTGCTCGCGGACAGCCGGCTCGCTCGGCGGCAAGGCTCGGTGCCAGGGTCAAGATGTCGCTCACCACCAGCTCCGGCTCGAACTCCTCGAACAGCGGCTCCAGTGCAAGCGCGGCGTCGGCGGCGCTCGGCCTCTCGCCGGGGGCGGGGGGTGGGAAGATCTCGTATTCCTCCGCGCCCTCGAAGGAGAGGCCGAGGTTCTCGATCGGCCCGCGCCAGAGCTCCCAGGTCTCGATCCGAACCTCGTGCCCGCGCCGGTCGAGCTCGCGCCCGAGCGCGATCGCAGGAAAGGCGTGGCCCGCGTCGCCGAAGGCGGCGACCAGGATGCGTCGAGCCGTCTTCATCTACGCCCCGCTCTCATCCCCGGCCCCTACCCGTCCGATGTCCCGCCGCCGATCGTCAGTTCCCTGCCGCTGCAAGTTCGATCCCAGCGACGTTGCGCACCGGACCCCGAGAGGGCGACCGCGGGCATCCTCAGATCCGTGAAGTTCCGAAGCAAGCAGCGCAATCCGGCCGAGCGCATGCGCTTTGCCGTCAACGCGATGCCGCGCTTCGCCCGCGAGGCGATGCTGCGCGGGATCGACGGCAACTCGATCATCGCCGGTGCCTACACCGACTCGAAGACGGGTGGCATCTGCCCGATGCTCGCCGCCCATCGCAACGGCGGCCGAACCAGCCTCGCCAGCTTCGCCCGCTCCTGGGACCGCTTCACCGATGCGCGCCGGCCACGGCTGGCCACCGAGCGCGAGGTGCGCGCCCTGCGCAGCTACCTCGAGATGAGCCTGGTCGCGGACGCCACCGGGGCGGCGTCGCTTGCGGCCTCGGCCGAGCGCATTCGCGCCGAGCGCGCCGCGATGCCCGCGGAGGCCCGCCGACCCCGCAAGCGCCGGGTCGTTGACGGCCGCCCGACCGGGGAGACGTTCCGCGGACACGAGCTCTCCGGCAAGCGTCGCTGGGCCTGGATCCTGCCCGCCCGGCGCCTCGACGTCTACGAGCAACGGATCGCCGCCGCCTCCGAGGCGATGGGGGAGCAGAGCGCTCGCGAGCTGCTGGGCTCGCCAGAGGATGGGGAGCGTCTCACCGGGGCCGAGGGTCTCCACGTCTAGACGGGCCGCGAGGGACTCGCCTGCCGGCGGTCGTAAGCGCGCCCCCAAGCTCAGACCGACATGGGCGGACCCTCGCCCGGGCGGCTGAAGACGACCTCGGGGATGAGGCAGTTGGGAGAGGTCCTCAACAGCAGCCGCACCGTCTCCGCCAGATCCTCCGGCTGGATCATCTTCTCCGGTTCGACCTCATCGCGCACCCACTCGGTCATCGGCGTGTCGACGAAGCCGGGGCAGAGCGCTGTGCACTGGATGCCGTCGCCGCCCACCTCCATCTGCGTCGCCTGGCTCAGTCCGATCACCCCCGCCTTGGTCGCCGAGTAGACCGCCAGCCCGCCCTGGCCGGACTTGCCCGCGATCGAAGCGGTGTTGACGATCAAGGCCTTGCCGTGTTCGCCGCCGGCCTCGCGCAGCATCGGCAGCGCCTCGCGGATAGCGATCACGTAGGAGCGCAGGTTGACGTCGAGCTGCATGTCGAGCTTCTTCGTCTCCACCTCTCCCAGGCCACCCCCGATCCCCACGCCGGCGTTGTTGACGAGCACGTCGAGGCGACCGTAGCGATCCTTGTGCTCGGCCACCAGCCGGGAGACCTGCTCCTCCTCGGAGACGTCGGCGGCGACCGCACTCACCTCGAGGCCCTCCTCGGCGAGCCCGGCGACGGCCTGCTCGAGCTTTTCCGCCCGGCGGGCGGAGACGGTCAGCGCGTAGCCGTCCTCACCCAGCGCCCGGGCGATCGCGAGTCCGATTCCGCTCGAGCCTCCTGTGATCAGAGCCGCTCTGTCAGCCATGGTGCCTCTCCTCATGAAGTCGTTTGCCGGTGGGACCCTACGGGAACCATTCAGGCCGAGGTCGGCGCCGCTCTAACATTCGAGCGGCGATGACGAAGCCCCGCAGGAAAGCTCGCCGACCGCTGCCATCCGCCGCCCGGGTAACGCTGCTCGCCATGGTGGCGCTCGGCCTTGTGGCCGCCGGTTGTGGCGCCTCCTCCCCCGAGTCCGAGAAGGCGGAGCTGACCGCCGACGCCGCCGACTTCCCCACTCCCGACGGTCGCACCGTCGAGGAGATCAAAGCTGAGCTGGGAGAGTCGGAGCTGGTGGTCATACCCGCGCAGCAGACCTTCAGGAAGGGAACCCAGCGGGTCGGGCTGGGCGTCTTCGAACTCGACAACACGCCCGTACCGGACGCCGAGATCGCGCTCTATGCCGGCCCCCCCGGCGAGCCCGCGGCGGGACCCTTTCCCGCCACGGCCCGCAGCCTGGCGCCCGCGGCGCCGTTCCGCTCCCAGACCACCTCCGGCGATCCGGAGGCCGGGGAGTGGGTCTACACCGCCGAGGTCGACCTCCGCAGCAAAGGCGAAGCACAGATGCTCGCGGTGGTCGACGATGCTGGGGAGCTATCGGCCACGCGCATCCCCGGCGTGGTCGTCGACCGCTTCGCCGAGCCGCCGCAGGTGGGGGAGAAGGCACCGGTGATCAACACCCCCACCCCGGAGGACGTCGGCGGCAACGTCTCCGAGATCGATACCCGTCAGCCTCCCAGCACACTGCACGAGAAGGACTTTGCCGACGTCGTGGGCACCGAGCCGGCGGTGCTCCTGTTCGCCACCCCCGCGCTCTGCACCAGCCGGGTCTGCGGGCCGGTGGTCGACATCACCGAAGAGGTCAAGGCCGAGCGACCCGACGATGCGGCCTACATCCTGATGGAGATCTTCAAGGACAACAACGTCGAGAAGGGCGTCCGGGAGCAGGTGAAGGAGTACTCGCTCCAGACCGAGCCGTGGCTGTTCGTCGTCGACGCCGACGGCGTGGTGTCCACCGCTATAGAGGGCCCCTTCAGCAAGCAGGAGCTGGAGGAAGCGATCGACAAGGTCGCCGTCGGTTCCTGAGCCCGGCCGCGCAAGGGGCGCGATCGGCGCGGGTTCGTCGACCACCGGTCCGCGAGGCAGATCCGGGAGCTGGAGCAGCTATGCCGCGGCTTCGCGCTAGCGCCGCGGAGTCCTGCGCCCGCGCTTGCCCGCGGGTTTGCGTCCGCGTCGCTCGAGCTTCTTCCGCCCGGCTTCGCCGGCGTTGACGGGCTTGAGCCGGCGTAGCTGCGGCACCAGGATCTCGTGGGTGCAGCGGCGGTGCCAGTGGCTGTGCTCGGTGCCGCCTGCCGTCATCACCGTCTGGACGACGACGTGGTCGGCGCCGATGCCGACCTCGCTATAGCAGCCCGGGCAGGTGTAGGTCTTCTGCGATATCCCGCGGATCAACCAGGCCTCATCCCCGCCGGCGGTGATGCCAAGCAAGCTCTGGCGGGAATCGGGCAGATCGTCGAACACCGGTCTCCCCGATTGTCCAGGGCGGCCGAAGATGACGTCGGGTGCTCAAATCGGACCCGGCCGTCCCTACCCTTGGTCGTCCAGTCCGGCGAAGGAGGAGCGAGAGTGGAGGCGTCAGCCGACGGGGCCCCGGTGCTCGACAACTACATCAATGGATCGTGGGTTCCGGCGAGCACCGGTGAGCTCGCCGACGTCACCGACCCCGCCACGGGCGAAACCCTCGCGCGGGTGCCGCTGTGCGGATCGGCCGAGCTCGACCAGGCGGTCGGTGCCGCCCGCGACGCCCTCGAGCCCTGGCGCGAGGTGAGCGTGATCGCACGTGCGCGCAAGCTGTTCGCGCTGCGCGAGGGCCTCGATCGCCGTCGAGAGGACCTCGCCCGCGCGGTCACCCAGGAGATGGGCAAGACGCTCCCCGACGCCAGGGCGGAAGTCGCGCGCATGATCGAGATGGTCGAGTGCGCCTGTGCTATCCCGACGACGATGCAGGGACGTGTGATAGAGGACGTTTCCCGTGGGGTCGATTGCGAGACCGTGCGCCAGCCGGTCGGGGTGTGCGCCGCGATCGCGCCGTTCAACTTTCCGGCAATGGTCCCATTCTGGTTTCTGCCATTCGCGATCGGCTGTGGCAATACGTTCGTGCTGAAGCCCTCCGAGCAGGTGCCGACGACCCAGCAGATCGCCTTTGAGGTGCTCGACTCGCTCGATCTGCCGCCGGGTGTGGTCAACCTCGTCAACGGCGGTCGTGATCTGGTGGAAGCGGTGCTGGCGCACCCGGGAATCGAGGCGGTCAGCTTCGTCGGCTCCGCGCCGGTCGCTCGAATCGTCTACGAGCGCTGCGGCGCCATGGGCAAACGGGTGCAGGCGCTTGGCGGCGCCAAGAATCACATGGTGGTGATGGGGGACGCGGTGGTCGAGAAAACCGTCGAGGGAATCATCGCCTCGGCTTTCGGAGCAGCCGGTCAGCGCTGCATGGCGGGATCGGTGCTGGTGGCGGTCGGCGAGGGCGGCGAGCGCGTCGTG
>JBPCOO010000279.1:0-20930 GCA_051000155.1 Solirubrobacterales bacterium
ACCGCGGTGATGGCGCTGGAGCGGGTCCCCTCCGACATTCGCGCTCAGGGCGGGGTCGCCCGGATGTCAGATCCCTCGATGATCGCCAGGATCAAGGAGGCGGTCACCATCCCGGTGATGGCGAAGGTCCGGATCGGGCATATCGCCGAGGCTCAAATCCTTGAGGCGCTCGAGGTTGACTACATCGACGAGTCGGAGGTGTTGACCCCGGCCGACGAGGCCCACCACATCGACAAGTGGGGCTTCGATGTCCCCTTCGTTTGCGGCGCCACCGACCTCGGGGAGGCCTTGCGTCGGATCGGCGAGGGCGCGGCAATGATCCGCTCAAAGGGGGAGGCCGGCACGGGCAACATCGTCGAGGCGGTCCGCCACCTGCGCGCGATAGTCGGTGGCATCAGGCGTCTTTCCCAGCTTCCCGGCGAAGAGCTCGCGGCCGAGGCGAAGGAGCTACGGGCGCCGTTCGAGGTCGTCCGCGACGTCGCCGAGCGCGGATGGCTGCCGGTGCCGTTGTTCTGTGCCGGTGGGATCGCCACACCCGCCGATGCGGCCTTGACGATCCAGCTCGGCGCCGAGGGCAACTTCGTCGGATCCGGCATCTTCAAGAGCGAGGATCCGGAGCGGCGGGCGGAGCGCATCGTCGAGGCGACCACCCACGCCGGCGATCCGGATCGCTTGCTCGCCGCCTCGAGGGATCTCGGCGAGCCGATGCGGGGCGATGACATCGGCGAGCTGGCGGCCAGGGGCGAGTTGCTACAGCAGCGCGGCTGGTAGCCGGGTGGGGAAGATCTTGGAAGCGGGCCGGGGTTCGTCTCCCTCGGGGGAAGGTCCCCTGCGAATCGGCGTGCTTGCCTCCCAGGGCGGCTTTGCCACCCACATCCGAATGCTCTCCGACCTCGGCGGCGACGCGGTGGCGGTGCGCACCCCCGAGGCGCTGGAGGGCCTCGACGGCCTGGTGATCCCGGGCGGGGAGAGCACCACCATCAGCAGGGCCCTCGATCGCGATGGACTGGTCGACCCGATCAAGGGACTGGCCGCCGAGGGCACCCCGATCCTCGGAACCTGCGCGGGCATGATCATCTGCGCCCGCAACCATCTCGGCCTGGTCGACGCCGATGCCCGTCGCAACGCCTGGGGCAGGCAGATAGACAGCTTCGAGGCCGGCCTCGAGTTCGAGGGAATCGGTCCGGATCCGATCAACGCGGTCTTCATCCGCGCGCCGTGGTTGGAGAGATGCGGCCCTGAGGTCAGGGTCCTGGCCCGCTGGGACGGCCATCCGGTGGCCGCGGCGCAAGGCAACGTCACCCTCTGCGCCTTCCATCCGGAGCTGACCGACGACTCGCGTATCCACGCCCTACTTATGGCAAAGGCAACCGCGGCGCGCGAGCGCGCCCGCACCCACGAGGAGGCGGAGAGATGACCGATCCCAGAGTCGAGAACCTGGCGAAGATATTGGTCCACCATTCGACCAAGGTGCAGGCCGGTGAGGTCTGCGTGATCGAGGGCCCCGTGGCCGCCGAGCCCCTGGTTCGGGCGGTTTATGAGCAGGTGCTCGAGGTCGGCGGCAACCCGGTGGTCAACCTCGATCTGGATGGCTCCGCCGCGACCTTCTTCGAGCTTGCATCCGACGAGCAGGTCTCCTGGGTACCCCCGACCGCGAAGTGGGCCGCCGAGGAGTCCGACGTCCGTATCCGGCTGATGGCCTCGCTCAACACCCGCGAGCTCTCCGGCGTCGATCCCTCGAGGCAGACGATGCGACAAAAGGCGATGGCGCCGATCATGAACACGATGATGGCCCGCGCCGCCGCCGGTGAGCATCGCTGGGCGCTGACGATCTTTCCCACCAACGCCTACGCGGCGGGCGCTTCGATGTCCCTTTCCGCCTACGAGGACTTCTACTACCGGGCCTGCCACGCCGACCGCCCAGATCCGGTCGATGCCTGGCGGGCGGCCTCCGATGAGACCCACCGCCTCCGCGACTGGATCGAGGGACGGGAGGAGGTTCACATCACCGGCCCCGGGACCGACATCAAGCTCAACGTCTCCGGCCGCACCTTCATCGCCGCCGACGGCAAGCACAACATGCCCGACGGGGAGTTCTTCACCGGCCCGGTTGAGGATTCGGCCGAGGGCGAGATCACCTACCACCTTCCCGCTACCTACGCCGGTCGGGAAGTGGCCGGGGTCCGCTTCCGCTTCGAGGGCGGGAGGGTGGTCGACGCCTCCGCCGACCGTGGTGAGGAGTTTTTGATCGGGATGCTCGACACCGACGAAGGGGCGCGCCGTCTGGGCGAGCTCGGCATCGGCACCAACTTCGGCATCACCGCCGGGACCGGGGAGATCCTCCTCGACGAGAAGATCGGCGGCACCGTTCACCTGGCGATCGGCAAGAGCTACCCGGACACGGGCGGCGTCAACGACTCAGCGATCCACTGGGACATGATCTGCGACCTCCGCCGGGGCGGCAAGATCACCGTCGATGGCGAGCTGCTGCAGGAGGATGGGCGCTTCGTCGTCTGAGCCGCGCGGTTGGTCAACTTTCCCGCAGCGCGGGCCCGCAACTTCGAGGCCCCACGTCGGTTGGTGTAGATGCATCCCACCACCCCCGCGGCAACTAAGCTTGTCGGCGGGACGGGGCGTGGGGGGATGCGCTTGCAGCCCGGCTGGGTCTCTTCCCCCCTGAGGCCCGGCCGGCTGCCATTTGCGGCTTGGCTGAAGCCCGTTCTACAATCACCCCCGTGGCCGGTCATTCCAAGTGGGCTTCGATCAAGCACAAGAAGAAGGCGGTCGACGCCAAGCGGGGCAAGCTCTTCACCAAACTCGGGCGGGCGATCACGGTCGCGGCGCGCGAGGGTGGGGGCGATCCCGACGGCAACCCGTCGCTGGCGACGGCGATCGAGAAAGCCAAGAGCTACTCGATGCCAAAGGACAACATCCAGCGGACGATCGACCGCGGGACCGGCGAGGGTTCGGACGCGGCGGCGATCGAGCGGATCCTCTATGAGGGCTACGGTCCTGGTGGGGCGGCGCTGCTGGTGGAGGTGCTCTCGGACAACCGCAACCGCACCGGCTCTGAGATCCGGCACGCCTTCGACCGCCACGGCGGCTCGCTCGGGGAGCCTGGATCGGTCGCCTGGATGTTCGACAAGCGGGGGGTGATCCTGGTCGATGGTGACTCCCACACCGAGGACGACCTGCTGGTCGCCGTCGATGCGGGGGCCGACGACGTCGTCGCCTTCGATGAGGGCTACAAGGTTCTGAGCGATCCCGCCGATCTGGCCGGGGTCCGCCGAACGCTGGAGTCCGAGGGGATCAAGATCACCTCGGCCGAGGTGACGATGGAGCCGAAGACCACCGTCGAGGTCGAGCTCGATGAGGCGAGGAAGCTGATGCGGCTGATCGAGACGATCGACGATCACGATGACGTCGACCAGGTCCACGGCAACTTCGACATCCCGGCGAAACTGATCGAAGAGTTGGCGTAGGGGTCGGGGGGCGATTGGTAAGCGCCCGCTGACCACCCGCGTTGGGTCCGGGGGGCGATCGGTAAGCGCCCGCTGACCACCGGCCCGCGGCGACCGAATGTGCGCTTACGCCAAGAGCGGCGCTCGCGGGCCTCGAACTGGTCATCGGACACTTCCCGCTCGCCCTCCAACCCGCGTCGCCGGCGTGCGATGCGGGCCCCCAAGTACTACCTGACGCTTGCTCCCGCGCGAGCAAGAGTTGTTGGGCGATCGAAGTTGCATCGATAGCGCCGCTCGCGAGAATGGTCGTAGGCCGACTGGGGGAGGTCCGGTGACCCGTTCGAGGCCGGGGCGATGAGCTTGGGGGCGCCAGCCGGGTTACTGTCGTCCCGGCCGGGGGTCAGCGGGCCTCCACCGGTCGGCCCCCGAACACAAACGGGCGCGAAGGCATCCGGGCCGGCGCGGAGAATCCCTTCGGATGCGCGTTGTGATGGGAATCGATCCTGGCTTGGCGAACACCGGATTCGGAGTGGTCTCGGTGGACGCGATGCGGATGGTCGCGATCGACGCCGGCACGGTCGAGGCTCCGGGTGGACCGCGGCTGGAGCGCCGGCTGGGGCAGATCCATGAGGAGATCGGCGAGCTTCTGGATCAGCACTGCCCCTCCGCCCTGGCGCTCGAGGATCTCTACTTCGGCAAGAACGTGCGCTCGGCGATGGGGGTGGGCCAGGCGCGGGGGGTGGTGATGCTGGCCGCCGCTCAGCGGGGCATCCCGTGCTTCGACTACACCCCGCAGGCGGTGAAGAAGTCGGTATGCGGGTCGGGTTCGGCGGAGAAGGATCAGGTCAAGCGGATGGTTGCGACCCTGCTCTCGCTCGCGGTCGAGCCCTCCTCCGACCACGCCGCCGACGCGCTCGCGGTGGCGATCTGTCATGCCTCCCAGTCCTACGGCCCCGTCGCCGAGGCCGAGCGGGAGGCGAGCGCGGCGGCCGCGGGTGCCCGATGATCTCGACCGTAACCGGGACGGTGGTTGCGCGGGGGGCCGATCACGTCGTCGTCGATACCGCCGGCGGGGTCGGCTACCAGCTCGCGGTCAGCACCGAGACCCTGCGCGGGGTCCCGGCCGAGGGCGAGCGGGTGAGTCTGCTCGCGCACACGATCGTCCGCGAGGATCTGCTGGCGCTCCACGGCTTCAGCTCCGAGCCCGAGCGTCAGCTCTTCTTGCTGCTGATCTCGGTTTCCGGCGTCGGTCCCAAGGTGGCGATGGCGGCGCTCAGCGGCGGCAGCGTTCGCGACCTGCTGGCCGCCCTCGCCACCGGGGACGCCAAGCGCTTCCAAGCGGTGCCGGGGATCGGAAAGCGGACCGCGGAGAGGATCATCCTCGAGCTGCGGGAGAAGGTCGCAGCTGACCTCGAATCCGGTGATGATCGCCCCGAGCCCGGCTCGGCGGGCGCCGGCCCCCGGGCCGACGCGCGCGAGGGCCTGCTCGGACTTGGCTTCGACCCGCCCGAGGTCGAACGCCTGCTGGACCGGGTCGACGGCGAAACCGCCGAGGAGCTGATCGCGGCCGCCCTGGGGGCCTCCTCTGCCGACCGCGGTGCCCCCTAGGCTGGCGGTAGTGGGCGTCAAGCGCATATCCCTGAACGAGGCGGCGGCCGAGGCCGACATCGAGCCGCGCGTCGCCGATCGCCGGGCCGCCGGGGGTGAGGAGGAGCTCGACCGCAGCCTGCGCCCGAGCAAGCTGAGTGAGTTCGTCAACCAGGCCCAGGTGACCGAGCAGCTCACGATCTTCATCGCCGCCGCCAGGGGACGCGGCGAGCCGCTCGACCACGTTCTGCTCGCGGGGCCCCCGGGGCTCGGCAAGACCTCGCTTGCCAACATCATCGCCGCCGAGATGGAGGTGCCGCTGGTGCAGACGGCCGGGCCCGCGCTCGAGCGCAAGGGCGACGTCGCCAGCTTTTTGACCACGCTCGAGCCCGGCTCGGTCTTCTTCGTCGATGAGATCCACCGGCTCAACCGGGCGATCGAGGAGACGCTGTACCCGGCGATGGAGGACAACCAGCTACCGGTGGTCCTCGGCCAGGGGGCCGGGGCGCGGACGGTAAACCTCGACCTGCCCCCGTTCACCTTGGTGGGCGCCACCACCAGAGCGGGGCTGCTCAGCACACCGCTGCGCGACCGCTTCGGTCTCTCCCACCGGCTCGAGCACTACCAGCCGGCCGAGCTGGCGACGATCGTCGAGCGCTCGGCGGGGATCCTCGGGGTCGAGATCGAGCCCGCCGGGACGCTCGCGATTGCGAGCCGCGCTCGCGGCACCCCACGTGTGGCCAACCGCTTGCTCAAGCGGGTCCGTGACTTCGCCGAGGTCAAGGGTCGCGGCACGATCGACGCGCGGGTCGCCGACGAGGCGCTGGAGATGCTGGAGGTGGACGAGGCCGGGCTCGATCGCCACGACCGTTCGATCCTCGGCGCGATCGCGACCAAGTTCGGAGGCGGGCCGGTGGGGCTTTCGACGCTGGCGGCAGCGGTCGATGAGGAGCCGGACACGATCGAGGACGTCTACGAGCCCTACCTGCTCCAGCAGGGCCTGATCAAGCGCACCCCACGCGGCCGAGTGATCACCGAGGGTGGCTTCGCCCACCTCGGCCTGCCCGTTCCCGAGGGTTCCGCCTCCCTCTTTTGAGAGCCGCGGCGACGATCGCGAGCGCCGGTCGGGACGCACCGGAGCCGCGGCCGAGGCCCGGTCCCCAGGTGGGCGTTAGTTTCGGCTTAGGCAATCGTCTAGCCTTGCCGCCGTGCCTTTCTTCATCTGTCCGAACTGTGGCAACCGGGAGCAGAGCGGCGACCGTACCGCCGGACTCTCCAGGCGCCCCAAAGGCTGTTCCAAGTGCGGCTTCGGCTTCGTCTTCGAGCTGCTCGATGACTACTACCCCGCGCCCGACGCCGCCTTCTTCACCTGTGACCAGGAGGCTCGAGTGCTCGACGTCGGACGGGGCGGGTTCGAGTTGACCGGGCTCACCGACGAGGACGTGATCGGTCGCCCGGTCCGTGATGTCCTCGGGCTCGAGTGGATCGACCCCCGCGACGGAGGCGAGGCCGCCGACACCGATGGCAACGGCGAGACCGACCCGATCGAGACCACGCTCGAATGGGGAGTGCGGTCGCTCGGCAAGCGGGTTGCGGTCAACGCCGAGGGCGACCTCCCGGCGAAGGCGGTCGCCGATGTCTTCCCGGCCTACGACGACGACGGCGGCATGCTGCTCGTCCTCACCCCGGAGTAGGCAGTACCCGTGGGCAGTCGTCGCTTCAATCTGTTCGTGATCCTGTTCGTGGTCGGGCTGCTGCTCGGCTCGGGGCTGATCATCTCCTCCAAGCCGACCCGCCTCGGCCTCGATCTCCGTGGCGGCACCCAGCTCATCTACGAGGCTCAGCCGACCCCGCAGAACCCGACCCCCGCACCCGAGGACGTCGACCGGGCGATCGAGATCGTCCGCGACCGGGTCGACTCCCTCGGCGTCGCCGAGCCCGAGATCTCGCGCCTCGGTGGGCAGAGCCTCCAGGTCAACCTCCCCGACGTCCAGGACACCGCCAGGGCGATCGACCAGGTCGGCGAGACCGCTCAGCTCTTCTTCTACGACTTCGAGCCGAACGTGGTCCCGATCCAGGACGGGGTCGACGAGGTCACTCCCGCCAATCGCGATCAGCAGACCACGCCGAGCCTCTACGAGGCGGTAGAGCTCGCCTCCAAGCAGCCCGGGGATCCCGACTGCTCGGAGTGCAGTCGCACCGGCGCCCAGTTCTACGCCTTCGACGAGCGCAACGAGGAGCTACTGGTCGGCCCCGAGGACGACGAGCAGGAGCTGATCGAGCTGCCGGAGGTCCAGGAGGTGCCGGAGGCGCAGCGGACGATCTTCGAGGTCAAGCAGGGCACGATCGTGGTCAAAGACCAGGACCTGAGCTCCCAAGACAACCCCGACGCCCCGAGCGTCGATCGCTACGTCGTCCTTCGCGACAAGCCCTCGCTCAGCGGCGAGGACATCCAAAATCCGGAGCAGAACTTCGACCCCCAGGGCAACCAGCCGAACGTCACCTTCGATTTCACCAACGAGGGCCGCATGGCCTTCAGGGACGTGACCGCCGAGATCGCCCAGCGGGGCGCCGAGGCCTTCCCGCCGGTCGGCGACTACTCGTTCGCAATCGTCTTGGACGACGAGATCGTCTCCCGTCCGGTGATCGACTTCCAGGAGAACCCGCTCGGGATCGACGGCCGCACCGGAGCCCAGATCAGCGGCGGCTTCGACATCCAGGAGGCCCAGGATCTAGCCGAGTTCCTGCGCCTCGGCGCGCTCCCGGTTGAGCTGGAGCTGATCTCCCAGAGCACGATCTCCGCCACCTTGGGCCAGCAGGCGCTCGATGAGTCGGTGATCGCAGGACTCGTCGGGCTGGCCCTGGTGATGCTGTTCTTGATCGCCTACTACCGCTTTTTGGGCCTGGTCGCAGCTCTCGGCTTGCTCGCCTACGCGGCCTTCTTCTTTGCCCTGATGAAGCTGATCCCGATCACCCTGACCCTGCCGGGGATCGCCGGCCTGATCCTCACCGTCGGCGTCGCCGCCGACTCCAACATCGTCATCTTCGAGCGAATAAAGGAGGAAGCGAGGGCCGGGCACTCGATGTTGTCTGCGATCACCACCGGCTACCGGCGCGGGATCGCGACCATCATCGACGCCAACGCGATCACCCTGCTGACGGCGTTCATCCTCTTCGGGCTGGCGACGGGAGGGGTCAAGGGCTTCGCCTTCACCCTCGGCGTCGGCGTCTTGGTCTCCCTGTTCACCGCGGTTGTCTTCACCCGCGCGATCCTGGCGACGCTCGGACGCTCGAAGCTACTGACCGACCCGCGCTACGCCGGCGCGGGCGAGCAGAAGGTCCGCTGGCACTTCGACTTCGCCGGCGCCAGCAAGTGGTTTTTCAGCGCCTCCGGCGCGATCCTCGCGGTCGGGGCGCTTTCGTTCGCGACCAACCAGATCAACTTCGGCATCGACTTCGAGTCGGGGACGCTGATCAAGGCGGCCCTGGTCGAGCCGGCGCAGATCGAGGAGGTCCGGACCTCGCTGGCCGACGCCGGGGTGGAGGCCGCCGATGCGGCCAAGATCCAGGCGGTGAACGAACCCGAGTTCGGCGACAACGTGGTCCAGATCCAGGGACAGATCGACCCCGAGCTGATCGGTCAGGTGCAAAACCAGCTCGAGGATGACTTCGGCCTGCAGGTCGGGGTCGATGACGTCGGCGAGCAGGGCGGCTTCCAAAACCAGTCGGTCGGGCCGACCTTCGGGGCACAGGTGGCGCGGAGCGCCGGCTACGCGATCGTCTTCTCCTTGATCCTGATCAGCGCCTACATGGCCTTCCGCTTCGAGGCCAAGTACGCGGTGCCGGTGATGATCGCGGTGATCCACGACGTGCTAATCACCGCCGGCATCTACTCGCTCACCGATCGCGAGGTTTCCTCCGCGACCGTCGCCGCCTTCCTCACCATCCTCGGCTATTCGCTCTACGACACGGTGATCGTGTTCGACCGAATACGTGAGAACGTGCCGCGCTTGCCGCGCGCGACCTTCGCCCAGATCGCCAACCGCTCGCTCAGCGAGGTCCTCACCCGGTCGCTGATCACCGGCCTCTCGACCGTGTTCTTGATCGGCGTGATCCTGATCTTCGGCGGCGAGACGCTCGGCGACTTCGCCTTCGCGATGATGGTCGGAGTGCTCTCGGGAACGTATTCGTCGATCTTCATCGGCACCCCGGTCCTGATCGCCTGGAAGGAGCGCGAGTCCGGATATCGCGCTCGGGCCGCTCAGATCAAGGAGGTGATGGGCTACGTCCCCGCCTTCCCCGAGGACAACGTCGTCGCCAAGGTCGGCGGCTCGGCCCCGGGCGCCGACGGTGGGGGCAACGGTCACGGGGACGCCTCCAGCGATGTGATCGAGCACAGTCCGGTGCGCGAGGCCGAGCCGGATGGCGGCAACGGAGCGGCCGTCGGACCCGAGGCCGATGACCAAGCGGCCGTCCCGGCGGCGCCCGAGCCCGACCCCGAGCAGGAGGCCAAGCGCGCCCGCAGGGCCGAGCGCAAGCGGGCGAACAAGGGCAAGCGTCGCCAGCACGGCAGGCCGAGGTAGGAGGTAGGAGCAATGGCAGCACTCGTTTGGCTCACCCTGGGGATCGCGATCTGGCACTTCACCGTGTTCGTTCCCGACCGCTTCCGCTGGGGGATCGTCGGCGCCTTCCTGGGGGCGGTGGCCGGTGCTTGTATTTCCGGCGCGCTCTGGCAGCTCGCCATCGGCGACGGCATCGGCGAGACGAACATCCTCACCGCCCTGATGACCGTTCCCGGCTGCCTCGCCGGCCTCGCCGGGATGTACGCGCTCGGGGTTCGCGACGAGCGTGCGGAAGAGGCCCTCGCCGCTGAGCGATAGGGGCGTTCCCCCAGCTTGCGGGGTTTGGGGTGTGTAGTGCGGCACGGGGATGCGGTTCCGTCCCCGGGGCGTGCCAGTCTGCGAGTCGCGGTGGCTACCTCAGCGGAGATCAGATATGAGCTCGAGCCCTACTCCTACCCGGAGATGCGGGCGATCGCCGCGGGGCTGGAGCTGCCGGAGCCGGTCGCGATCGCGCTGGTTCGACGCGGCCACCGGACGGTCGATGGGGCGCGGCGCTTTTTGGAGGCCGACGAACGACACCCCGCCAGCGCCCTGGCCCACGCGGCCGAGGCCGCCGAGATCACCCGAGCGGCGATCGATGCGGGTGCCAGGATCACGGTTCACGGCGACTATGACGTGGATGGGATCTGCGCGAGCGCGATCCTGGTCTCCTGTCTGCGGCGAGCGGGCGCCGAGTGCGACTGGATCATTCCCTCACGGATTACCGATAGCTACGGGCTCTCGGCGGCGACGATCGAGACACTGGCGGCGCGCGAGACCGAACTGCTGATCACCGCCGACTGCGGCATCGGGTCGGTCGAGGAGGTGGCGCTCGCCACCGAAGCGGGGATCGAGGTAATCGTCACCGACCACCACCAGCCCGGCGGGGAGCTGCCCGCGTGTCCGATCATCCACCCCGGCCTCGGCGGCTACCCATTCGAGCACCTCTGCGGAGCCGCGGTCGCCTGGAAGCTGGTCGAGGCGATCGAGCGGGCCCCGCGTGAGCGCGATCTCGACTTGGTCGCCCTGGCGACGATCGCTGACATGGTCCCCCTTGTGGGTGAGAACCGGGCGCTCGCCAGGGCCGGGATGGCGGAGCTGCGACGAGCTCGCCGACCGGGGATCGCGGCGTTGATGGCGGAGGCGAAGGTCGAGCCCGAGCACCTGGATGAAGGCGACATCGGCTTCCGCCTGGCGCCCCGGCTGAACGCCGCCGGCCGCCTCTACCGCGCCGACGCCGGAGTCGAGCTGATGCTCGCCACCGAGCGCGAGCCGGCGCGTCGGATCGCCGCCGAGCTGAGCGCGGCCAACCACGAACGCCGTGAGGTCGAGCGCGGGGTGCTGGCCGAGGCCGAGGCCGCGCTGCGCTCCCGGCCGGAGTCCGAGCGCGAGGCGGGGGGGATGGTGCTTGCCGGCGAGGGGTGGCATCCCGGAGTGGTAGGCATCGTCGCCTCGCGGATGGCCGAACGCCACGCCAAGCCGGCGATCCTGGTGGCGATTGACGACGAGGGCAAGGGTAAGGGCAGTGGACGCAGCTCCGCGGATATCGACCTGCTCGCCGCGCTCGAAGCCTCCAGCGAGCACCTGCTGCGCTACGGCGGGCACAAGGCGGCGGCCGGGCTGGAGATTGCCGCCGAGCGTATCGATGACTTCCGCGAGCAGTTCCTGGCGGCCTGCGAGCGGGCGCGGCCGAAGGGTGAGGTCGCAGCCTCGGAGCGGATCGACGCCGTCGTCGGCAGCGACTCCCTCGACCTCGACGTCGCCGAGGCCCTCGGGCGACTGGGCCCGTTCGGCCAAGGTAACCCCGGCGTCCGTCTTTTGGTTCCTTGGGCGCAGGTGGGCGACGTGCGGCCGATGGGGGAGGAGGGTCAGCATGCGCGCTTCAGCCTCAAGCTCGGCGCGCGCCCGGCCCGGGGGGTTGCCTTCAACTCGCGCGCCGTGCTCGAGAGCGCCCAGCTCGGCGCTCGCGATCTGACGGTGCGACTGGAGCTGAACCGCTGGAACGGCGCCACCGAGCCGCGCGCGGTCCTCTCCGCGGCGCGCGATCTAGCGCCCGAGCAGGCGGTTGCGTGCGGCTGCCCGGGGGAGCTCGACGCGGGCTGGTGGCGACGCTTCGAGGAGGGCTGGAGCGCCGAGCCCGGCGCCGTGCCCAGTTCGGGTGGCGGCGTCGGTCGCGAGGTCGTCTCCAGCCGAGATCGCAGCGTGGTGGCACTGATCGCGGAGCTGGTCAGCAGCGGATCCCGGGTGTTGGCCGTCTGCGCCGACGCCCGCCGCCGCAGCGAGCTCGCCTCGGTTGCCGCCTCGCCCGCGCGCTTCGGTGGCTCTCACGAGGTCGTCTGCGCGGATTGCCCCGATGACCTCCTCGCCGCCGATGAGGGGGCGGTGCTGGTGCTGAGTGAGTGGGAGGCGGTGGTCCGCGCGGAGGCGGCGGGCGCGCTGGCCGGCTTCGAGCAGGTGATCGCGGTCGATCCACCGCGTAGCGAGATGGAGCGGCGATGGGTGGAGGGCAGCGGCAGCGGCTACCTTCACCTAGCCTGGACCGCTGGTGGCGACGATCTGGCAGAGACCTGCTGGGACCGGGCATGGGAGCTACGGGCGGATCTGGCCGAGATCTACCGAGCCGCCGCGGCGGGCGCGTCGAGTTCGGAGGTGCTCGGGGGAGCAGGAAGCCATCGCCGGGCCGCTTCGGTCAGCGCCCGCTGCATTCGGGTGCTGAGCGAGCTCGGGCTGGTGGCCCTGGAGGGGCAGGGGCTCGACCGCACGGTCCGGGTCGTATCCTCGGAACGGACGGATCTCAATCGGTCGTCCACCTATCGGGCCTACCTGGAACACCACCGGAAGGGGCGCACATTCCTTCAGAGCCAGAGAGCGGAGCACTAGCAGCCGAACCGGGAGCCCCGGAGGACGCCGACGGCCCATCTGCCCAATCGGTGAAGGCCAACGGGGAGGTGGGCGCAGCCGAGGACGCCGCGGGTGGCGGAACGGAGATCGAGGGCGCGGGTGGAGCGCTGGCCCTTGGCGGCCACCGGCGCATCGGCACCCTCGCCGGATCAGCCGTCATCGCCGAGGGTGATGAGATCACCCGTGGGCTGAGCGAGGGCGAGCGGGAGCTGCTCGGGCGACTGCTCGCGGTGGTATCCGAGCAGTCCCCCAACGCCCGCGAGGCGATCGATCGGGAGGCGGTCGAGCGGGCCTTCGCCTTCGCTTGCGAGAGCCACGCCGACCAGCGACGGAAATCCGGCGAGGACTTCATCCACCATCCGGTCGAGGTGGCGATGATCTGCGCCGGGCTGAGGCTCGACACAGAAACCTTGTGCGCGGCGCTCCTGCACGACACCGTCGAGGACACCAGCGCCAGCCTCGAGCAGGTGCGGCGGCTCTTCGGTGAACCCGTCGCCCACCTGGTTGACGGCGTCACCAAGCTCGCCGGGATCAGCTTCGACAGCCGCGACGAGAGCCAGGCGGAGAACTACCGCAAGATGATGATCGCGATGGCCGCCGACGTGCGGGTGATCCTGATCAAGCTCGCCGATCGCCTCCACAACATGCGCACCCTCGATGCGATGCCGAAGCAGAAGCAGATCTCGAAGTCGCGCGAGACGCTCGAGATCTACGCGCCCCTCGCCCACCGGCTGGGGATCCACGCGATCAAATGGGAGCTGGAGGACCTCGCCTTCCAGACGCTTCACCCCCGCAAGTTCGAGGAGATCCGCAAGCTCGTCAACCAGCGGCGCTCCGAGCGGGAGGAGTACGTCGCCGAGGCCGGCGCCTTCCTCGGGCGCGAGCTGGAAAGGGCGGGCATCGATGCCGAGATCTCGGGTCGTGCCAAGCACTTCTACTCGATCTATTCGAAGATGACCAAGAAGGGCCGGGAGTTCAACGAGATCTACGACCTCACCGCGATGCGGGTGATCGTCGAGACGGTCAAGGACACCTACGGCGCGATCGGCGTCGTCCACGCGTTGTGGAAGCCACTGCCCGGCAGGTTCAAGGATTTCATCGCCACCCCGCGGCTGAACCTCTACCAGGCCCTACACACCACCGTGATCGGGCCCCGGGGCCAGCCGCTGGAGATCCAGATCCGGACCGCCGAGATGCATGAGCTGGCCGAATTCGGGGTGGCCGCCCACGTGATCTACAAGGAAGAGGGGGGCAAGCGGACCAAGGGTGATCCCGAGCGGGAGAAGATGACCTGGCTGCGGCGCCTTTTGGACGAGGAGGGGGAGGGCGACCCCGAGGAGTTCCTCGAAGCGCTCAAGGTAGATCTGTTCGAGGACGAGGTTTACGTGTTCACGCCGAAGGGCGAAATCAAGAACCTCGCCGCCGGCTCCACCCCGCTCGATTTCGCCTACGCGGTCCACACCGACGTCGGCCACCGTTGCGTCGGCGCCAAGGTCAACCACAAGATCGTCCCGCTCCACTACCAGCTCCGCAGCGGCGACATCGTTGAGATCCTCACCGCCAAGCGTGAGCGCGCCCCCTCCCGCGACTGGCTGGGCCTGGTCCGCACCAGCCGCGCTCGCAACAAGATTCGCGCCTTCTTGAAGCGTGAGGTTCGCGACGACGCCGAAAAGCGCGGTCGCGAGGATCTCGCGGAGGCGCTGCGCAAGCGGGGGCTGCCGCCACAGCGAATCACCGGCTCGCCGATGCTGGTCGATCTGATCCGGGAGATGGGCTTCCGCCAGGCCGGCGACTTCTACATCGCGCTCGGAGGGGGAAAGATCAGCACCGGGACGGTCACCAACAAGTTGATGCAGCGGCTCAAGCAGGGCGAGGCGGTCGCCGGCGACGAGGCGGAGGCGAGCCTCGAGCGGGTGGTCGAGGCTCGCCCCGACCGTGAGCGCGGTAGCCACGATGCGACCAGCTACGGGATCACCGTCAAGGGGGTCGATGACGTTATGGTCCGGCTGGCCAAGTGCTGCCGACCCGCGCCCGGCGACGGGATCGTCGGCTACGTCTCGCTCGGACGCGGGATCACGATTCACCGGGGAGACTGCAAGAATGCCGCCGCCCTGGCCAAATCGCCGGACCGTTTCGTCGATGTGAGCTGGGATGGCGACAACCTCGCCTCCTATCGGGTGGAGATCCAGGTCGACGCCTGGGATCGGCCCCGCTTGCTCGAGGATCTTTCCCGAAGCTTCTCCGAGGGCGGGTTGAACATCTTGGAGGCACGCTGCACGACCAAGCTGCCGATGGTCCAGAACCGTTTCGTGTTGGAGGTCGGCGACACCGCCCAGCTCAAGCAGACGATCTCCCGCTTGCGCCAGGTCGAGGGGGTCTTCGACGCCTACCGGGTAACGCCGGGCGGGTAGGAGCGCCGGCGCGAGGAGTTGGTCGATCCGGATCAGGCCCTCCTGCATCGAGGCAGCCAGCGCAATCGCCGGCAGCGAGCCCCCCGCGGCGCTGGAAAGGTTCACCAAGGCCCTCGGTGGTCCCGAGGATTCAGCCGACTGCCGGCTCGTCGTCCTCGGGCATCAGCCAGGCCATCGCTACGCCGGCCAGCGAGAGCCCCAGCAGGGTGTAGATGACCGCATCCACTCCCGCGAGCTGGGCGAGCAGGCCAAGTGCGGCGAACCCGAGGGTGATCACTCCGGCGAAGGTGTTGGTCGCGGCGACCCACAGGGGTCGTTCCTGCTCGGGCGCCGCGTTCACCACCCAGGCTTTGCGTCCCACTCGGATCCCGGATTCCGCCGCCGTGGCGAAGAAGAAGACGGGGGCGAAGGCGAGGATGGTGGTGCCCGAGTCGGCGAGCGCGCCGAGGACGAGGATGCCGCCGATTGCCGCCGACCCGAGCATTCCGGCGGCGATCATCGTCAGTCGGGTCGAGATCCGGTCGGCGATCCGCCCCCAGGCGTAGTTGCTGAGCAGGTTGGCAAGGCCGATCGCGATCACCACGGTCGCGAGCACGTTGGCGTCGGTGAGCTGATCGCGGGTGAAGACCACTAGGAAGGGGACCGCCAGCTCGACCGCCAGAAGCAGCCCCCGCGCTGCCGCGAACAGGCGCAGGCCACCGAAGCTGCTGAACGCGCGCAGCCCGGCGCGCGCCTCCTCCAGCGGGCTGCGCTGGTCAACCGGCTCACCCGCGGGCTCGGTGATGGCCGCGAATAGCAGCGCCGCTCCGAACCAGAGCGCCGCCGCCACCCCCAGCAGGGCAAGGAAGACTCCGAGTCCATCGGAGGAGGAGATCTGGGTCAATGCGAGGCCCGCGGTCAGCGTCAGCGCTCCCCCGGCGGTCGCGCGCAGCGCCAGCATCTGCCCGCGCTTGGATTCGGGAACGGTCTTGCCGACGACGTCGCTGAAGGCGACCGAGCCGACCCCGCTGGCGCCGGCGAAGATCGCCAAGCAAGCGATGATCGCGAGGCCTGCGGCGAGGCCCTCCAGCGTCGCGGCCGCAACCAGCATTGCCACCAGCGCCGCCGCCTGGGTCATCCCGGCCCCGACCCAGTACCACTTGCGGCGCGGCTTGTCGCGCACTCGGCCGGAAACCGCGAGTTGCGGGGCGAGACTTGCCCCCCGCCGGACCGGCTCCAGCAGCCCGACGAAGGCAACCGGTGCCCCCACGATCCCGATCAGCAACGCCAGGACCGCACCGGGGCTGGCGAGCTGCTCGGCGAGCTTGGTCGAGGCCCCGTTGAGGGCGTTCAGCGAGAAGTTCCTGGGCACGTCGTCGACGGCCTCGGCGGCGATCTCATCCGTCGCGGGGTCGCTCGCATCCGCGTCGTCGGTCGCGAGCTCGTAGATGCGACCGAGGGCGCTCATCCGGTGCTCGCCGCCTCGCCCCCGGGATCGCGTCCGCCTCGGTCCAGCTCCGCCCGGATGGCCGCGGCCGCCTCCATCGCTCGTTCGTTCTCATATGGGTTGCGTGGCCAGAAGAAGCCCCGAAGACCGTCGCCCTTGGTCCGGGGTACGATGTGAACGTGGAGATGGGGGACGCTCTGGCTGACCCGGTTATTGGCGGCGACAAAGGTGCCCTCGGCCGCCATCGCGACTCGTACGGACCGGGCGATCCTCCGCACCAGGCCGAACAGTGGGCCGACCTCAGCGGGATCGAGATCCTCGACCGTCTCCCGGTGGTGCCGGGGCACCACCAGAACGTGGCCGGGGAACAGCGGTCGCCTGTCCAAGAAGGCGACGCCGTCCTCGCCCTCGTAGACGCTGTGCGCCTCGGCCTCGCCGGAGACGATCTCGCAGAAGATGCAGGCCTCGGTGCCGATCGATCGACCTCCGCTCGACTCAGGCGATGATTTGGAGGGTGTATGGGGCGATGCCGAGATCGAGCTCGGTGTGCTCGCCGACGTAGTCCCCGTCAACCTGGACGGGGAAGCCGCGCAGCTCTCCGTCGGCTCCGGTCGTGAGCGATCGTACCCGTGCGCTCCGAAGCTGCGAGAAATGCTCGATCTGGCGATGATCGATTGTCTTGGTCCCGGCGCCGAGCACCCGTCGGGCGATGAAGGGCACGTCGCGCTGCGCGGCTCGGCGCAGGACCGCCAGCGAGACCCCGCCGGAGTCGATTGCGACCTCCTCGCAGACTCTGACCTCGCGTCCAGCGAAGTAGGTGAACGGGTCCGAGTTCTGGCAGATCGCGGTGATCCCCCGGGCGCTCCCGTGGGGGCAGTCCACCTGCAGCTCCACTGGACTGCGGAGATAGTTCGCGTAGAAGCCCCTAACCGCGGCGTAGGTGTAGAAGTAGGGACCGAGGCGCGCCTTCAGCCGCGGGCGGGCATCGACGGTCTTGGCCGCGGTCGCGTCGAGTCCGGCGCCGCAGGCGAAGACGAAGTGACGGCCGTTGGCGGTGCCGAGGTCGATCCGCCGCGGCTCGAAGCGGTCGGCGAGGCCGAGCAGGTGCTCGGTCGCATCGACCACGTCGTTGGGAATGCCGAGCGTCCGGCAGACGACGTTGGTCGAGCCGCCCGGCAGCACCGAGACCGGGATCTCGGTCCCTGCGAGCCCGTTGACGACCTCGTTCAGGGTCCCATCCCCGCCGAAGGCGACCACCAGCTCGTAGCCACCGTCCACCGCCTCGCGGCCGATCTCGGTGGCGTGATCTTTGGCCTCGGTCGAGACCGCCTCGACCCGGTAGCGCCCCTGGAGGGCGTAGACCACCAGGCTCTTGAGCCGATCGGAGACCGTGGTCGCATACGGGTTGACGATCAGCAGCATCCGCCGCTTCCGACGACCCCTAGTTTCCCCTTCCGGGAGGGCCTCGGCGGTGCCGCCGGGCTCGGCCGGCTCGATCGGGGTAGTTGCGGTGCTCACGGCGGCGTCGATGCTAGGGGGCGGGGGAAGGGAGGGCATCCCGGACTCGCGGCCCAAAGCGCCCACCGCCGGGCGCCCTCAGCGCCCGGCCCGTGCGCCCACCGCCTCGAAGTGCACCGGCTCCCCGTCGACCTCCCTGACCAGCTCGCGCTGCGCCAACACGTCGAGGTGTCCGATCACCTCGCTCAGGGTGAGGAATGCCTGGCTGATGGCGACGTCGCCCCAAAGTCTGCGGGCGATCTGGTGGGCGTTCATCGGACCGTAGTCGTTGAGCAGGCGGAGGAGCTTTTTGGCGCGGCGCTCGTGCATCGCCATCCGGGAGTCGATTAGTCCGACGTGGTCGGTGATCGGCTCGCCGTGGCCGGGCAGGATTATCCCGGCGTCCAGCTCGCGAGTCAGGCGCATGCTGTCGATGTAGCTGAGCAGGGCGCTGCGACGCGTGCCGGCCTCGCTGTCGGTGCCGTCGAGCGGGCGCGAGAGCAGCGGATTGGATGAGATCTGAGCGAGTAGGTGGTCGCCACCCACCAGGATCCCCCGCCGCTCGTCCCAGAAAAGGGTGTCTGAGGGGCTGTGGCCAGGGCGGAGTTGTACCGTCAACTCCCGCTCGCCGAGCTCGAGACGCTCGCCATCGCGGAGCCTCCTCGTCACCTCGACCGCCGATCCCCAGGCGCGGAAGTTGCTCGAGACGGACCGCAGCGCGGTGACGACGTCGTCGGCGATTCCGTGGCGTCGCATCAGCTCGGCGGCGAACTCGTCCTCGGCCTCGGCATCGGAGGAGTAGGAGGCGAGGTGTGGCGCCAGTATGTCGATGGCCGCGACCTCGGCCCCGGAACGGCGTGCGATGATCTTCGCCAGGCCGGTGTGGTCTAGGTGCTGGTGGGTGAGGACGAGTAGCTCGATCTCCTCGATCGAGCGCCCAAGCGCGGCGAGTTGCGTCTCCAGCTCATCGAGCGCCTTGGCCGAGTTGGGGCCGCTGTCGATCAGGGTCAGCGGCTCATCTTCGATCAGGTAGGTATTGACCCGTCCGACCGCGAACGGCGTCGGGATCCGCAGGCGATGAATCCCCTCCTTGGCGGCCCGCTCCCATGCGCCCTCGGGATCGAGCGGTCCGCGCGCTGCATCGGCGTCGGAGTCGAAGGTTCCGTGCCCACTCGGGCCCCGGATGCCCTCGCTTGGAGGCTCGCCCTCCGCTTCGTCGCTCACCTCATCCTCAGCTACGGATGAAGTCGAGAATCTCGTCGCGCTTGGTCTCCATGTCCGCGCGCGAGATCAGCGACTCCAGGTTCAGGCGCAGCAGGGGCTCGGTGTTGGAGGGGCGGACGTTGAAGTGCCAGTCGGGGTAGTCCACCGATACGCCGTCCAGCCGGGTGATCTCCGCGTCCGGGTGGCGTTCGGCGATCTCCCGCACCTTTGCCTCTCCATCCTCCACCGTGGAGTTGATCTCACCGCTTATGAAGTACTTCGAGCGCAGGTCCCCGACCAGCTCCGAGAGCGAACGGCCCTCCTTGCTGATCAGCTCCAGCACCAAGAGCGCCGGGATCGTACCCGTATCGGCGTTGTAGAACTCGCGGAAGTAGTAGTGACCGGAGACCTCGCCGGCGAACGCGGCTGAATGCTCGCGCATCGCCCGCTTCATGAACGCGTGTCCAACCCGATTTACCTGCGGGGTGCCGCCATGCTCACGCACGGTGTCGGGAACCGCGCGGGAGGCGCGCACGTCGTAGAGGATGTTGGCGCCCGGCTCCTTCTCCAGGACGAGCTTCGAAAGCATCGCGGTGAGGAAGTCGCCGTCGACGAACTCACCGGCGTCGTCGAAGAAGAAGCAGCGGTCGGCGTCGCCGTCCCAGGCGATCCCGACGTCGGCCTCCTCCTCCCGCACCTTGGCGATGATGAACTCGCGGTTCTCCGGCAGCAACGGATTGGGCTCGTGGTCGGGGAAGTTGCCGTCCGGCTCCCAGTAGGTGGTCACCAGCTCGATCGGTAGGCGCTCGAGCAACGGTCCGATCATTCGCCCGGCCATGCCGTTGCCGCCGTCGACGACGACCTTGAGCGGCTCGATCGCCGCGGCGTCGATGAAGCCCATCGCCCGCTCGGCGAACGGCTCCCAGACATTGATCTCCTCGCTGGTTCCGCCCCCGGGGGCCTCGGGCAGGCCGGCGCCGATCAGGTCGCGGATCTTGGTGATTCCGGTTTCACCGGACAGCGCCAGCGCACCCTCGCGCACAAGCTTGATTCCGGTGTAGGCCTTGGGGTTATGAGAGGCGGTGACCATCGCGCCGCCGTCGAGCTCGCGATGGCCGACCGCGAAGTAGAGCATCTCGGTCCCGCACATGCCGACGTTGACCACATGAGCGCCCTCGGCCAGCAGTCCCTCGCGCAGGCGTTCGGCCATCTCGGGAGCCTGGAGCCGCATGTCGCGTCCGACCCCGACGGCGAGCTCGGCCGGCTCCTTTTCCCGCAGCTCGGCGAGGACCCTGGCGAAGGCTCGACCGATCAGGTAGTTGGTGTTCCCGTCCATGTCCTCGCCATAGATTCCGCGGACGTCATAGGCCTTGAAGATCGAGGCTTTGACGGCATCGGGGCCGCCGCTTGGTTCATTCATCGAATCCTCCTCGGATCAACTCGTAACTTTCCTCCAGCGACTGCGGCATCACCCGCACGTCGCCGATTACGGGCATGAAGTTGGTGTCGCCTCCCCACCGGGGGACCAGGTGCAGATGGATGTGCCCCGGCACGCCCGCGCCGGCGGCGGCCCCCTGGTTGATGCCTATGTTGAAGCCCTCCGGCGAGTAGACGCCCTCGACGATGTCCATCGCGTGCTGCGCCAACGAATGCATCTCCCCGAGCGTACGAGGGGGGAGATCCTGGTAGCGGCCGATGTGGCTGAAGGGCGAGACCATCAGGTGGCCGTTGGTGTACGGGAACAGGTTCAACATCACGAAGCAGTGCTCGCCACGGTGGACGATCAGGGTCTCGGCGTCGTCCTGCCCGCGGGGCTTGGCGCAGAAGATGCACTCCTCCTCGC
>JBPCOO010000317.1:0-6112 GCA_051000155.1 Solirubrobacterales bacterium
TGGTGTCGTAGACGCGCTCCCGCAGCTCGGTCGGGTCGTAGGCGACCGTGATCGCATGCAGGTCGACGATGCAGTAGATGGCCTCCTCGCGGCGCGATGCGCCCTCCTGCCCCTCGACGTACTGGCGGATCGCCCCGATGTAGTTGCCGAGGTGCTTGCGCCCGGTTGGCTGGATCCCGCTGAAGATTCTGCGTTCGGTCATCGGCTGGAAATCTAGATGCCGCGGCTCAGCTCACGCCCCGCCCCTCGCGCTCCTCGTCCACCTTCCGCTCCTCCCGCGCCGCCAGCGCCCCGACCAGCTCGACCAGCTCGGGATCCGCCTTCTCCCGCGAGCCGCAGTCATGCGGGGGATCGGGGTCGTACTCGATCCCGAGCTGAATCGCCTTGGCGAGATCCGCCCCGCCGATCTTCTCGACCAGGCGTAGCGCCATATCGATTCCGGCCGAGACGCCCGCCGCGGTGACCACCTTGCCGCGGAAGACGACGCGCTCGGCAACCGGGTTCGCCCCCAACCGCGCGAGCTGGTCGCGAGCCGCCCAGTGGGTGGTCGCATCGACGCCGTCGAGGATCCCGGCGGCGGCAAGCATCAATGATCCGGTGCAGACCGAAGCGGTCCAGGTGGAGGTTTCGTGCGCACTCCGGAGCCAAGCCGCATAGGGACCGTCGGGGTCGAGCAGCCGCCTGGTGCCTATTCCGCCCGGGACGAGGAGGATCTCCGGCGATCGGACCTGATCGAAGCTGCGATCGGCGACCATCCCGACCGCGCCGGAGTCCGTCCGGTAGGTCCGCGCCTGCGGCCCGCAGAAGACCACCTCGGCCTCCGGCACTCGACATAGCGCCTCATAGGGGCCGATCGCATCGAGCGCGGTGAAGCCGTCGAAGAGTGGGATGGCGATAGTCGTGGTCGGTCGGCTCACCGATCCATTGTTGCGCGCCAGAACCCGAACAACCCGCCCAGGCCGGCCAGGAGCGCTGCTCCCACGGCCCAGTCAGCCCGGGTGAACGCGCCGGCGGCGTCGCGCGGCGAACCAACTGCGGCGGTAGAACGTGGGTCGCTCACCCGCCAATCGGAGGCATCGATCTCGGCGAGGGGGCGCTCGCGGCGGTTGGCGATCGAGAGGACGCCGGACGGACCAACCTCTATCGACGCCCCGGCCACGTTCTTGCCGGCGAGGTGGTCGAGACCGACGCAGACCGCGGTCCCCTCGACGGTATCGAGCGCGTGGACGAAGGGCAGCTCGAGGCTGCCGTCGTAGAGCGTGTACTCCCAGCGACCGTCGTGTCCGGTCGCACGCGTCTGAGGGAAACCGCGCATGGTGATCTCGGCAACGGAGCTGTCGAGCACCTCCGACATCGCGCCGGTGCCGACGTCGTAGCTGACGACCTCGTACACCCGCCGATCCCTCGGGTCGGTGTGGTGGGTCAGATAGAGATTCGATCCATCAGGCGAGATCGCATCGAAGCTGTAGTCGCCCTTCAACCTGATCCTGCCGGAAACCTTCAGCTTAAGCTCGTCGGAGGTATCGATCAGGGTCATCCTCGTCTGACCGCGCCCGATCACGGGGGCTCGCTCGACCAGGACCAGGGTCCCGCCATCCGACGACAAGCCCCCGGTGGTGCCATCGACCGCCACCGCCGGCACCATCAGGTCACCGTCGATCCGGAGACGGCGGAGGCGTTGCTCTCCATCGTGCCGGTCGATCCGCAGTAGCTGAGTTCGTCCCCCGTCGGGGAGGGCGAAGAAGCTCGTCGTTCCGTCCGCGGAGGCGACCCCGCTCGCCCGGGTGTCCTCATACCAGCCGGTCTGCCCACCCCCTCCAGCGGAGGGGGTCGGCAGCAGCAGGACCACTCCATAGGCGCCGAGCAGGGCGATTGCTCCAAGCCACACGCACCAGCCTCGACCCTTGGTCCCCCGCTTCTCCTCGCCGCTCATCCGATCCTCCTCCTTCCGACCTCCACCCCAACTACGGGCGAGGGTCCGCTGGAGGTCCCGAGCTTCGTCCTCCCCCCGGGGACCTCGACACGCCCCTCGACCGTATCAAGGGTGATGGGCGCCACCGCGACAGCCCCGCTTGCGCATTCCGGTCCCCCGAGAGGACAATGCGAATGGATGGAGGCGCGGTCGATACCGATCGGCAGACCGGAGGGTCGAGATGCAGACGCGCAGATCTCCCGCTGGCGCGAGTCGCGGCTGATCCGAGCCGCAAGGCGCGGCGACGAGCGCGCGCTCGAGACATTGTTCGATGCCCACTGGACCCGCTCGCACAGGGCCGCCTACCTCGTCTGTCGTGACGCCGCCGCCGCCGAGGACATCGCGCAGGAGGCCTTCCTGGCGGCGATCAGACGGCTCGACCGCTTCGACTATCGCCGACCGTTCGCTCCGTGGCTCCACCGGATCGTCGTCAACCGGGCGATCGACCACGCTCGGGCCGCGAGGCTCAGAGGGCAACCGACGGATGCGATCGAGTTGGAGGCGACCGCCGCCGGCAGGGTCGACGAAGCTGAGATCTCCGAGGAGTTGCTCGCCGGGATCGAGGCGCTCGAGCCGGAGCGGCGCGCGCTAGTCGCGCTCCGCTACCTGCTGGAGTTCACCCCCGGGGAGATCGCCGAGATGCTCGAGATCCCGAGGGGCACCGTCAACTCGCGCCTGCGCCGGACCCTCGACCAACTCGCTGCCGAACTGGAGGACAGCCGATGAGGGGTGACGCTCTGGGCCGGAAGATCCGCTCGATCCGCGTCCCCGGAGAGGAGGAGGCCCGCCGGAGATCGTGGGAGGTGGTCCGCGAGGCGGCGGCGGAGATCGAGGCCGGCGGGGCCGCTCGCCGCCCGTCCCCGCGTCGCTGGCTCGCGATCCTGGCGGCGATCGTCGCGGCGGCGGGAATCGCACTTTCGCCGGCGGGCGCGAAGGTGGTGGAGATCATCGACCCCGATGGCGCCGGCAGCCCCGCCGACACGCTCGACCGCATCCCCGGGGGCGGGCGATTGCTGATTGCCACCCCGCAGGGACCGTGGATAGTCCAGCCGGACGGCGCCAAGCGAAGGCTGGGGGACTACGAGCAGGCGTCGTTCTCGGCGCCGCGGGGGGAGTTCGTCGCGGTCACCGACGATCGCCAACTCCTCGCGGTGGACACCGCCGGATCCCCCCGGTGGTCGATCACGGCCCCCGAGCAGGTTGGAGATCCGCGATGGTCGCCGAGCGGCTTCCGCGTCGCCTATCGCAGCGGGAGCGAGCTGAGAGTCGTCGCCGGCAATGGGACCGCCGACCGCAGGGTGGCGAAGTCGGTGCGGCGTCCCGTCGCTTGGCGTCCGCTCGATCCTCGCGGAACCGGACCCTCGCGGGAGATGCTCGCCTACCCCTCGAACCGGGGAAGGTTGATCGCGGTTGACGTCGACACCGGGGAGCGCCTCTGGGTCGACGAGCGTGAACGCAATGCCGACGAGGTCGACTGGCTCACGAGCGAGCGGCTCGCGGTCGCCCGCGGTCGCGACGTCGACATCCTCGATGCCTCGGGGAAGCGGATCGCCGAGCTGCCCGGCGCAGCCGGAGGCTACATCCTAGGCCTCGACGCCTCCCCCGACGGCCGCCGAATCGCGTTCGTTCGCGGACGGGCCGGGCGCAGCGAGCTCTGGCTCGGCCGGATCGGCGAGGGCGGGCGGACCCGCCAGCGGCGCGTGCTCACCGCGCCCGGGGCCAACCAGTTCTCCTCCGTCACCTTCTCCCCAGATGGCCGCCGCTTGCTCCTTGCCTGGGAGGGCCTCGACCAGTGGCTCTTCATCCGCCCCGACCGGGAGGAGAAGCAGCTCGGCAACCTCCTCAGCTTCGGCGATCTGTCCGAGCAGTTCGCTCCCGGCGCGAGCCCCGGCGGTGCCGGGTTCCCGCGGATCGCCGGCTGGGCCCCCGAGCTCGGGGGCTCGGAGTGAGGTGGGCCCCGCCGATCGTCGCCCCGGCTCTCGCTGCGGTTTTGACCATCGGTGCCACCCTCGCAACGCTGCTGATCGTCGGCGCCACGGAGGCGCGAGCAGGGTTCGACCTCTCCCACGCCGTCAGGACGTCCTGCGAGCCGCTGGCACCGCCCGTCACAAAACGGGACTTCAGGGGGCGCTACCCCGGCGCCTCGGCGGTCGAGGGCATCGTGCTCGGATGCCCCGACGGCACCGGCCGGCCGCCGATCCAGGTCGCCCTGGCGAGCGATCGGAACGGTCGCCGTCGAACCACCTGCGTGCTGTTCAGCGCGCGCGACGGCTTCGGCCATGACGTCTGCGAATCGCCTGCGGGGGACGCTCCCGGCCTGATCGATCGACCCGCAAACGCCGTCATGCTGATTCGGTCCGAACCCGATCGGCCCCTGGTGGTGGTCGGGCTGCTGGGTCCGGCCGTCGATCGCCCCGGAGTCGGCTTCCCCAAGGCGACTCGGTCGGCGACGCTGAGACCGCTTCCCGCCGGAGTGCCCGAGTCGGTCGGACTGCCAGCCGGGAGCGGCTGGTTCACCACCTCGGTCAGCGCCGCCAACGCCTGCCGCCCCGGCGGAATCTCACTCCGCCCGCCTGGTTCGAACCGCCGCAACTACGGTCGAATCCACCACTACACCTCGCTGGTGGACCGCACGACTTCCGACCCGCGCCCTGGCTCCCTGCGTGCATTCTGTCGCGACCGGCGCTACGCAATCCGGCTCAGACAAGCATGGGAAACCCTCTCCAGCTCGGTCCGGACCGCGCTCAACCGGGACGCTCGGAGGCCGCAATAATCGTGGCGTGAGCGGACCCCCTCCCCACCGCCCGATGCTCGCTCGGGATGCCAAGCGGCTGCCGACCGGCCCCGGTTGGGCGTTCGAGATCAAATGGGACGGAGTCCGAGCGATCGCCGCCACCGCCGGTGGCCGGCTGCGCCTGTTCGCGCGGAGCGGCAACGAGATCACCGATCGCTACCCGGAGCTGGCGGAGCTCGTCGATGCACTCGGCGACCGCGGGGCAGTGCTCGATGGTGAGATCGTCGCCCTCGATGAGCACGGCAAGCCAAGCTTCCAGCTGCTTCAGCGCCGCATGGGACTCGGCAATGCGGACACGATCCGGCGCCGGGCGATCGAGGTCCCGGCGCGGCTGGTTGCCTTCGACCTGCTCGAGCTGGACGGGGACTCGCTTCTGGATCTACCCTACACCGAGCGTAGAGCGCGGCTCGCCGATCTGGGCCTGGACGACGCGCGCTGGCAGACGCCGGGCCACTTCATCGACGACGGCGAGGCGCTGCTGGAGGCGGCCAGGCGTCAGCGGCTCGAGGGGGTGGTCGCAAAGCGCCTCGGTAGTCCCTACCGACCCGGGCAGCGCAGCTCCGACTGGCTCAAGCTCCGAATCCGCATGCGGCAGGACTTCCTCATCGGCGGCTGGCTTCCCGCGCTCAGCGGTCGCTCCGAGCGACTCGGCTCGCTGATGCTGGGCGTCTGGGATCGCCTGCCGGAAGCGGGCGCGGGGCGCGGGGCACCGGCGCAGCTCGTCTACGCCGGAGCGGTCGGAAGCGGGCTCAGCGAGGCAGCGATCGCCGACCTCACTGAGCGCCTCCGCCCGCTCCGCCTGGAGGACTCTCCGTTCGACCTCGGGATCGGCCCCAAGCGCCCCAACCCGGTCTGGTGCCGGCCGGAGCTGGTCTGCTCGGTGGAGTTCAGCGAGTGGACCCACGAGGGAACGCTGCGTCAACCCGCCTACAAGGGCCTCCGTGACGACATCGACCCGGAGCGGATCATCCGCGAGGACGGCTGAGACGGGCCGAGCGTATCGGCGCCTCGACCGCGATATGTAACGAACCCGCTGACCATCAGCGGGTTCGTTGCATCGCAGCTCGCCAGCGCAAGATCGCGTTCGGCCCTCCTCCCGCGGCAAGGACCCCGCGCTAGCCTGGGGAACACGGACTACCCATGGCGCGCGCGATCTGGACAGGCTCGATCAGCTTCGGACTCCTCAACGTCTCGGTGAAGCTCTACTCGGCCACCTCTTCCCGCTCTGTCAGCTGCCGCGAGCTGCGTGAATCGGATGGCTCGCGGGTCAAGCACAAGCGCGTGGCCGAGGAGGACGGCGAGGAGGTCGCCTACGAGGAGATCGTCAAGGGCTATGAGATCTCCCC
>JBPCOO010000356.1:0-3781 GCA_051000155.1 Solirubrobacterales bacterium
GTGAGACGCGGGACACCGGCGTCTGTCACATGGCCCTGTTCACCGATCCCGACGGCAACGATCTGATGCTCCACAATCGCTACGCGCCGTACGAGTAGGCGCGTAGGCTTCGCGGCCGGCGAGCGCGGCCTCGTGCTGGTTGGGGAGCTGGTGTGGATCGCGCCGCGGTACTGGCTGTCGCGGTCGCTTTCCCGCTCCCGGGCGAACTGAAAATTTCCGCCCCCGGGCGAGCTAACTCAGGTTTGGGCGCCGACCTTCCGATAGGAAGGTTGTCATGGAGAGCGAACTGGAGGGTGGGCTCGAAGCGCTGGGCCGGTTAATCGGCGGCCTGATCGATCCTTTTCCCGAGTGGGGCCTGATCGTCGTCGACGACGAGCTTCGCGTCCGCTCAAGCGCCGGAGAGCTGCTTTCCGCCGGGGCTGAGCCCGACCCCACGGGAAGGCCGCTGCAGGAGCTCACGCCCCTCGCGGTTTGGGAGCAGGTCGAGGTCTACTTCCGCGCCGCGCTGGCAGGCCATCCCCAGCGGTTCGAGCATCCCGGCCGCGATGAGCACAGCCTCTACTGCGTCCGGATCCTCCCGATAGGGACGGCGGAAAAGGAGGCCGAGGGGCTATTGACCTTGATCGAGGACGTGAGCCTGCGCGCCGCCGTCGAGCGGGCGACCACCAAAAGCGAAGCGCTTCAGCACTCGATCCTCGGGGCCCTCGAGGAGGGGGTTGTCGTCCTCGGCGCCGATGGCCATCTGGTTCAGGCGAATCGAGCCGCGATCCGCCTGCTGGGCGCCGATCCGGCGACGGCGGCCGACGGACCGGCCTGGTGGGGCTCCCTGCTACTCCGCTCTCCCGGGCTCGGCGATGGAAGGACTGGTGAGTCGCCCTGGGCATTTGTCAGGAGGACCGGCGAGCCCCTCTCCGATGTCGAGCTCGAGGTCGTCTCGAAGGACGGGCGCGAACTGGGGCTGCTTGCCAACTTCCGGCCGCTCAGCAAGGAAATTGATGAGGACGGAGGGCTGGTGGTCTCCTTCCGCGAGATCACGACCGCCGAGCGAGAGCGCGTCCGCCTGCGGCATTCCGAGTCTCAGTTGCACATGGCTCAGGAGATCTCGGGGCTGACGAGCTGGCGCTGGGAGCCCGGTTCCGATGAGGTCAGCTTGATGCGGGCCCTGCCGGAGGGCGAAGCAGAGGATCACCGCCTACCGCTCTCCCAGGGCATCAGCCACCTCCCTGAGCAGGACTCCGAGCTGGCCGGAGAGCTACTGGATGAGTTGACAAGCGGGAGGAAGGAGGAGGTCAGCGCGGTGCACCGGTGGCGCTCAGCCGATGGCAGCGTTCGCTGGATCGAGTCCCGGGCCCGGGGCGTGCGTGACGAGGGCGGCGCCGTGGTCGCCGTGCTTGGCACCAGCCAGGATGTAAGCGAGCGTGAGGAGAGCCGTCGGGAAGCCGCCCGGTTGCGTGACTTCTTCGAGGGCGCTCTCGACTCGATCCCCGCAAACCTTGCGATCCTGGACGAGCACGCCGAGATCATCAAGACCAACTCGGCCTGGGACCGCTTTGCGCTCGCCAACGGTGGTGGCGGTAGCTGTGGGGTTGGGGCCAACTATCTCGCGGCCTGCGAGGCCGCTGAAGGCGACCCTGGCGCGGCGCAAGCCGCCGATGGGCTGAGGCGGATGATGGCCGGCTCTGATGATGAGTTGATCCTCGAGTACCCGTGCCACAGCCCCGAGGTCGAACGATGGTTCGAGCTGCGCGCGGCGCCCTACCGCGGTCACGGAGCCGTTCGGATCATCGTTCAGCACATCGATCGAACCGAGCGCCACCGCGCCATCAGAGAGGCATCGGAGAGGGCGCAGCTACTCGACGAGGTTGACGTCGCGGTGATCGCCACCGATGAGCAGCTGGTCGTCACCCACTGGAATCGGGGAGCGAACAAGCTATACGGGTGGACCCGTGAGGAGGCGCTTGGACGCAAGATCACCGAGCTGACCGCCGCCGGGCAGGACACCGAGCAGGTCGCCGAGATCATCGAGGCGATCGAGCGGGACGGCTCCTGGGAGGGCGAGTTCCGCGTCTCGCGTAAGGATGGAACCAGCTTCGACGCGTACGTGCGAAACGCAGCGATGTGCAACGAGCGAGGTCAGATCAGCGGCGTGATCGGGGTCTCGGTGGACATGAGCGAGCGCATCGAAATAGAACGCGAGTTGCGCTCGACCCGTGACTATTTGGCCGCGGTGGCTCGGAGCATGGGCGAGGGGATGTGCACCCTCGATGATGAGGACCGGGTGGTCTTCTTGAACGAGGCGGCGGAGCGGTTGCTCGGTTGGAAGTCCGACCAGCTGCATGGGGAGCTGCTTCGAGATGTGGTCAACTACTGTCGACCCGACGGATCGACCGCTTCTCCCGAGCAGGATCCGGTGCGGCTCGCCCGTCGTCAGGAGAGGACGATCCGCGTCGACGACGACATCTTCGTCTGCAGGGACGGCACCCACCTGCCGGTCGAGTACACGGCGGCGCCGCTGAAGACCGATGAGGGAGTGCGTGGCTGCGTGGTCGTCTTCACCGACATCTCCGAGCGCAAGCAGCGGGAGCGTCAGATGCGCACCGAGCTCGAGTCGCTCTCATGGGGCGGGCGGATCGTCGAGGCCCTGGAGCGAGATCAGTTCCTCCTGCACGCTCAGCCGATTGTCGATCTGGGTAGCGGTGAGACCGTCCAGCACGAGTTGTTGATCCGCATGGAAAACTCCAATGGCGAGCCGATCCCGCCCGGGGAGTTCCTTCCCGCCGCCGAGGCCTCAGGGCTGATCGGCCGGATCGATCGATGGGTGATCGGCCAGGTTGCGGAGCTGGCCGGTCGTGGGCAGGCGGTCGAGTTCAACCTCTCGGCGCAGTCGCTCGGCGACCCGAAGACGTATGAGGTATTGGAACGGGCACTCGACGAGGCCTCCGCCGACCCCGGGCTGGTGGTGGTCGAGCTGACCGAGACCGCGCTCCTGACCAGCGAAGAGATCGGAAAGAAGTTCGTCGAGCGCGCCCATGCCCTCGGCTGCAAGATCGCTCTCGACGACTTCGGCACCGGCTACGGAGGTTTCACCTACATCAAGCATCTCCCGGTTGACTATCTGAAGATCGACATCGAGTTCGTCCGCGACCTGCCGCGAGATCGGGCCAGCCAGCACGTGGTCTCCGCGGTGGTCAACCTCGCCGCCGGCTTCGGCTTGCAGACGGTGGCCGAAGGAGTCGAGGACGAGGAAACCCTCGAGCTGCTGAAGAGCTGCGGAGTTGACTGCGCTCAGGGCTACCATCTCGGCAAGCCGGCCCCGCTGGAGCGGACTCTGCTCGGGGCGAGCCGATCGAAGGAGTAGCCAATGAGCGAGAAGCGGGTATCGGAGGAAGAACAACGGGACATCGACCGCGAGCAGGCGATGGCCGATCTCGACCAGAGCATCTCCGATCGCGAGCAGGGCGCCGCGGACGTGGAGCAGGAGAGGCTGGATGCCGCGGGGGGGCGAAGACGAGGCTATGGAGCAGCGCCGCCAGGCCGCGCTCGAGCGAGCGGCTGCGGCCGAACGGCGGCGGCTGGCGGCCGAGCGTCGCATCGGCGCCTCCGGCACGCGGGCGGAGCCGGGCCGGCAGCGCACCGACACAGCGTCCTCACCGGAGCCACGTCGCCCGAGCCTCAGGGAGGAGCCTCCAGCGTAGTCGCCCCCTACTCCTCCTCGTCCGATCCCATCTGCGGCGGCACCTCGTAGCCCAGCGTCTGCGCGATCTGATCGAGGGCGGCGCGT
>JBPCOO010000361.1:0-4703 GCA_051000155.1 Solirubrobacterales bacterium
TCGCCCTTGTCGGTGCGCTCGGAGATGGTCACCTCGCCGCGGGGCAGCGCCCGGGCGAGGTCCGCGAGCAGACGCCCCGGCAGCAGCACCGAGCCCTCTCCCTCGACCCCGGCCTCCAAGGCGATCGTCAGCCCCAGCTCCATGTCGGTGGCCCTCACAATTGCCTCGCCCGCGGAAGCCGTCATCAGGATGCCGCCGAGCGAGGGCAGGGTGCTACGAGTCGAGACGGCTCTGGAGGCAACCTGGAGGGCGTCGAGCAACGCATCACGGTCGGCTGTGAGTTTCATCTCTTCCTCTTCTTCAGTGCTCTGAGTTGATGTTGTCTTGTGGAAACCATTTCAGAAGTCGCGGATACCGCTTGGGGAGGCCAACTTAGCTGGTGGAGGCGACGGTGGAGAAGCGGATCGCCGGTGGAGGGTGCCGGACGGTCAGCTCTCCTCCGCAGGGATGTGGAGAACGTGGTGGATTGCTTCGAGGGCGCGGTGGACGTCGGTCCCTGGCTGGAGCCGACGCTCGACCATGCGGATGGAGTAGAGGACCGTCGAGTGATCGCGTCCGAAGGCACGGGAGATCTCCGCCAGGGATGCCTTCGTTTGCTTGCGGGCCACGTACATCCCGAGCTGCCGGGCGCGGACGACGTTTGGTGTGCGGCGGGAGGAGCGGAGGTCCGCCTCGCTGACCCGCAGCGCCTTGCAGGTGGCGCGCTGGACGGCGAGGAGGTCCAGCTCCTCGGTGGGGACGGGTAGGTCGATCCCCTCCTCCCCACCGAGGGCATCGGCGACCAAATCGGGCGTGGGGACCTGCCCGAGCATCGACGAGATCGCGAGCACCCGGGTCAGCGCGCCCTCGAGCCGGCGCAGGTTGCCCGGGACGCAGGCGGCGATCGCCTCGAGCACGGCGATGTCGGGGGTCTCGGCGAAGTGGTTGGAGGAGAGCTTCTGCAGGAGGGCGATGCGGGTCCGGAGATCGGGTCCGTCGACCCGCACGGTCAGCCCCCAGGCGAAGCGGTCCCGCAGGCGCTCCTTCAACGTCTTCATCGCCTCCGGGGGTCGATCGGAGGAGAGGACGATCTGGCTGCCGGCGGCATAGAGCTCGTTGAAGGTGTGGAAGAACTCATCCTCGGTGCGGGGCTTGTGCTCGAGGAACTCGATGTCATCGATCAGTAGTGCACCGGCCGAGCGGTAGCGGCGCTTGAACTCGGCGGCGGCGTCGGTGGGAGCTTTGAGCGAGCTGACGAACTCGGCGGTGAAGCGCTCCGCGGTTGTGTAGACGACACCGAGGTCGGGGTGCTGCCGGCGGATGTAGTTGGCGATCGAGATCAGCAGGTGGGTCTTGCCGAGCCCCGGATCGCCGTAGATGAAGAGCGGGTTGTAGGCCTCGCCCGGGGATTCCGCGACCGACAGTGAAGCCGAGTGGGCGAGGCGGTTGCCGGTCCCGATGATGAAGCGGTCGAAGTCGAGGCCGCGCCCGAGCCCGGCGGGAACATCGACGTTCGTTGGTCCCGGCCGCGAGTCGAGGGCGGGCGCGTCGGCAAAGATGATCTCGCTGACCGAATCGGTTCGCCGGCGCATCGCCTCCATCGCCATCGGTTGGTAACGGCGCCGGAACCAATCGCGGACTCGATCGGGGCCCTTGAGGTAGAGCCGCCCACCCCGGATTCCGACGGGCTCCACCGGCTCCAGCCAGGTCTGGAAAGCCGAGGCCGGGACGGCTGCGCGGAGATCGGCGCGCACCTGTTCCCAGAGGTGGTCGAGCTGCTGTTCGGATGGTTCGGACATGAAGAATCGGGATGCTCCGGATCGACCGGAAGCACCGCGCCGATCATAAGCCGGGCACGCTCGCGCGCAGGCCATCGTTGCCGCAAACACGGACAAATGGAATCCAGCGGGTTCTCCAGCGGGTCGCGTGGACTTGCGCTCTCGGAGCTGCTCCCTATACTGCGCGACCCGCCGCGGCGGAGACTGACCTATGAAGAGAACTTGGCAGCCAAAGAAGAGAAAGCGGGCGAAGACCCACGGGTTCCGTTCCCGCATGAGCAATCGCCACGGTCGCGACACGATCCGCCGGCGTCGCCGCAAGGGCCGCAAGCGCCTGACCGTCTAGCCGGCTGCTGATGGCGGAGCCGGGAAGCGAAGGCCGCAAGCGAGGCCGGCTCTCCCGCAGTGGGGACTTTGACCGGGCGTTCCGCGACGGCCGATCAAAAGCCAACCGCCACCTCGTCCTCTACGCCTTTCCGCGGGCTGAGTCCGATACGGGTGAGATTCGATTGGGGATATCCGTGGGCCGCAAGGTCGGGGGTGCGACCGTCCGGTCCCGGGTCAAGCGGGTCATCCGCGAGGCCTTCTGGGAGCTGGGTGATCGCTTGCCCACGCGGCATGACTTCGTCGTCGTGGCGCGGACGGGCGCGGCCGAGCTGGTCGAGCGCGAGGGGATGCCGGGCATCAGGGACTCACTTTCAGGGTTGCTCGAGGAGCACGTTGCCTGACCGCGTTTCACATGAAACGGATCACGGACCGGAAAGTGCGCCCGATACCACCCGACCACCCGCGGACAACGTTTCACATGAAACGGTGATAAGGCGCGCGATGCGTAGCCCCGGCGCCCGCCCTCACCGGCCGGAAGTTCGCGCCGGGCGCTCGGCTGATGCGGCGAGGACGGCGCCCGATCCCACGAGAAGGCCGGACGGCTCCCGGTCGGCCATCAGTGAGGGCGTTTCACATGAAACGGATGTCCCGCCAACGCTCGGCGCTCGACTGGCCGTTGCGCCGATCCGTGGCTATCGCCGATTCATCTCACCGCTGCTCGGCCCCAGGTGCCGCTTCTATCCTTCCTGCTCGGCCTACGCCGAGGATGCTGTGAGACAATTCGGGCCGTTGCGAGGCATACTGCTCGCCGCGTGGCGCGTGCTTCGCTGTAATCCTCTGACCGGCGGCGGCCTCGACCCCCTCAGCGACCGTCGCTTCTTCAGGTCGGTCGAGCCGCGCGCCCACTCCCAACACGACCCCCACCACACACCATGACCCTCCCTCTGCACCTCGCCTCGATCTTCACCGACATCCCCGAGGCGATCATCGTCTTCTTCCACGACCAGGTCGGCCTCGGCTGGGGTCCCTCGATCGTCGCCCTCACCTTCGCCGTCCGCCTGGCAATCATGCCGCTCTCGATCAAGCAGCTCAAGAGCATGCGGGCGATGCAGGCGCTGCAGCCGGAGTTGAAGGCGATCCAGGACAAGCACAAGGACGACAAGCAGCGCCAGCAGCAGGAGATGATGCGCTTCTACCAGGAAAACGAGATCAACCCGCTCGCCTCCTGCTTCCCGCTGCTGCTGCAGCTCCCGGTCTTCTTCGCCCTTTACGCGATGCTGCGCAGCGACAGCTTCCGCGACGACGTAATCGAGCAGCCTCCCGACGGATGGTTGTTCATCCCTTCGCTGATCGATCCCCCGGCCGGTTCGGAGACGATCATCCTGATCGTCCTTTTCATCGTCACCCAGCTTCTGGCGGGTATTGCGATGACCGTCCGAGGACAGGGAGCTCAGGGCCCGCAGAAGTTCATCGTCTTCGGCATCCCATTTCTGTTCGCGCCGTTCGTAGCCACCTTCGAGGCCGGCCTCAGCGTTTACTGGATCGCGACCAACATCTGGACCTTCGGCCAGCAGCAGGTGGTCTACAGCTTGCTGCCGCCGCCGGAGAAGAAGACGCCGGAGGAGATCGAAGCGGCGAAACCGCCTCCGCCACCGCCCCGGAAGAAGAAGAAGCGAAGCGGCAAGCGAAAGTAGGGTGATCAGCGGATGAGCGATGCAGAGACGACGGCCGGGGAGCGGCTCCCGACCGACCCGGTGGACCGGGTAGGCTTGGTGATCGGCCGCGTGCTCGACGAGCTGGATCTCGAGGCAGAGGTCAAGCTGAGCGAGTCCCCGGAGGAGATCCTGGCCGAGATCGAGGGCGGGGAGGAGCTCGGGATCCTGATCGGCAGGCGCGGGCAGACTCTCGATGCGCTCCAGCTCGTCTGCTACCGAGCCGCCTTCCAGGGCGCCGGTGAGCGCAAGCGCGTCCTGGTCGATGCCGCGGGTTACCGTATCCGGCGTCGCGAGACGATCGAGGAGGAAGCCGAGAACGCCGCCGCCCTGGCCCTACGCCGGGACGAAGCGGTCAAGCTCGAGCCGATGTCCGCGTCGGAGCGGCGGATGGCCCACGAGGTGCTGAAGGAGCGCAGCGACGTCGAGACCTTCAGCGAGGGCGACGATCCCGAGCGCCGGGTGGTGGTCGCGCCGCTGGTTTCCGAGTAGGCCGCCGAGCGAGGGCTTCGAGGAGGAGGCGAGCCGGCTTGGACCCATCCCAACCGCTCCCCGCTCCGCCGCCGCTGGAAGCCGATGCTCGCGGGCGAGTTGACGCCCTGCTCGCCCTGCTCGAACGGGATGCGACCGCGCCGACGACCGTCAGCGATCGAGCGACCGGCTAGCGCGTCCACGTCGCCGACAGCCTCAGCGGGCTGGTCTTGGGCGAGCTGGCCGCGGCGGGGTCGGTCTGCGACCTGGGCTCGGGGGCGGGGTTTCCGGGACTGGTGCTGGCCGCGACCTTGCCCGAGTGCCGGTTCACCCTGTTGGAGTCGGTCGGTCGCAAATGCAACTTCATCGCCCGGGCAATCGCGACCATGGGGCTGAGCAATGCCAAGGTCGAGTGCGCGCGCTCGGAGGAGCTGGC
>JBPCOO010000363.1:0-9298 GCA_051000155.1 Solirubrobacterales bacterium
TGGTGTCGCCGAGGTCGCCGACGACCAGATCGCAGCCGATCCCGGCCAGCTCGCGTCCTTTCTCCAACGAGCGCACGAGCACGCGGACATCGTCCCCCCGGTCGCGGAGCTTGCGGGCGATGTGGCCGCCGATGAATCCGGTGGCGCCGGTGAGGAAGATCTTCATCCCACCGAGGCTAGAGGCTATCCGGAGACCCGGCGCGTGTGCGAGGTAGGCTCCAAGGATGAGCGATGGTTCCAACGCCGGCTCCCGCGGCCCCATCTTCGGCGGCGCCGCGGAGGCCGGCGTCCGCAATCCGCGGGCCCGTCAACGTGCGCTCGCGATCGGCGTCCTCACTGAAGGTGCGGGGGAGGAGGACCCGCTGGCCGAGCTCAAGGAGCTGCTGCGAACGGCGGGGGTGGCGACCGCCGGTGAGATGGTCCAGGCGCGCTCGGAGCCCGACCCCGATCGCTACCTCGGCAAGGGCAAGCTGGAGGAGCTCAAGGCCGAGATCAAGCGAGTGGACGCCAACGTGGTCGCCTGCGATGACGAGCTGCTGCCGCGCCAGGAGCGCAACCTCGAGGCCGAGCTGAAGGTGCCGGTGATCGACCGCACCGCCGTGATCTTGGACATCTTCGCCGACCACGCCCACACCGCCGAGGGCAAGCTCCAGGTGGAGCTGGCCCAGCTCGAATACAACCTGGCCCGGATGCGCGGCCTCTGGACCCACCTCGAGCGCCTCGGCGCCGGGATCGGCACCCGAGGACCCGGGGAGTCGCAGATCGAGACCGATCGACGTCTGGCCCGTGACCGCATCAGTGCCCTCCGCCGGCGATTGCGAGACGTCTCCAGGGTCCGGGAGACGATGCGGGCCGGCCGAGCTGGATCGGCGCTGCCAACGGTCGCCCTCGCCGGCTACACCAACGCCGGCAAGTCCACCCTGCTGAACGCGCTCACCGGCGCCGAGGTGGGGGTCGGTGACCGCCTCTTCCACACGCTCGATCCCACCACCCGCGCCTACGAGCACAACGCTCGCCGCTACCTGATGACCGATACGGTCGGCTTCATCCGTAAGCTGCCCCATCAGCTCGTCGACGCGTTCCGGGCGACGCTCGAGGAGACGGTTCTGGCGGATCTGATCGTCCAGGTCGTCGACGGCTCCGACCCCGCCGAGGAGCGTCGCGAGGCGGTCGAGGCCGTCGAGGCGGTACTGGCCGACATCGGAGCGGACCAGGCCCCAAGGCTGCTCGTCTACAACAAGCTCGACCTCTTGGACGCAGAGCAGAGGCGAGAGCTCCTCGTCGGTCGTCGCGAGGTGGTCGGGGTATCGGCTCACACCGGCGAGGGAGCGGAGGAGCTGCTCGGGGCGATCGAGCATGCCTTCGAGCAGACCTTGCGCCCGATGGAGCTGTTGTTCCCCTACGACCGCGGCGCTGAGCTGAGCGAGCTGCACGCCGTCGCCGGTCGGATCGAGCGCTCCGATGGGGAGGAGGGCGTGAGGGTCCACGCCCGGGTGCCGGTCGCGCTCGCTCACCGCTTCGCCGACTACTCGGTTGCGGACGGCGCGGGAGCGCCCGTCAGCCGCCCCGACCCCAACGGGCAGCGATGAGCGCGGAGCTTCGTCTGAAGCTGCTGAGCCCCGGCGCGACCCTGCCCACCCGCGCGCACCCCGATGACGCCGGCCTCGACCTCTACGCCGTCGAGGCCGCTCGCCTGGGGCCTGGCGAGCGGGCGAAGGTCGGGACCGGGATCGCGGTGGCAGTTCCCGAGGGTCACGCGGGTCTGGTCCTGCCACGGAGCGGTTTGGCCGAGCGCAGCGGCATCGCGCTTGTCAACGCGCCCGGCCTGATCGACCCGGGATACCGGGGCGAGATCTCGGTGCTGCTGTTGAACACCGATCGCGAGCAGCCGTTCATCGTCGAGACCGGCGCTCGCATCGCGCAGATCCTGGTGGTCCCGTTCGCGGCGCTCGAGCCGGTCGAGGTCGCCGAGCTCGGAAAGACAGGGCGCGGGGAGGGCGGCTTTGGCTCCTCGGGGGAGTAGGCGGAGGGGCTCGGAGACCGGCGATGTTATGCCCGCTACCCGGGCTCGACCTCGGCGACATGCACCAGCGCATCCCCCTGGTTGACCACCGGCTTGCGGGCCAGGCCGATCACCACCCCGGGCATCGGAGCGCGAACGGCGAGGTTCTGCCGACCGAAGATGTCGGAGAGATGGCCGAGGACCCCACGACGTGAAACCGTATCGCCGAGCTCCAGATCGGCGCGGAAAAGTCCGGCGCGGGAGGCCCTGACCCAGCGGGTGTTGCGGCTGGTCCTGGTCTCCTCCGAGGAGCCCGGGGAGGAGTCGATGGTGCCGAGGTGGTTGAGTACCCGCAGGACGCCGTGGTGGGCCGCCTCGATCGCGTAGTCATCGAAGCGACTGGACTCGCCACCCTCGTAGAGAAGCATCGCGATCCCGCGCTCGCTCGCGGCCTGTCGCAGCGACCCGTCGCGGGTCTGAGCGTGGACCAGCATCGGCGCGGCGAAGGCCTCGGCGCAAGCGCGGGTGGGGGGGTGGTCGAGGTCGGCGCGTATCTGGGGCAGGTTGGCGCGGCTGTCGGAGCCGCAGTGGAGGTCGATAGCGTAGGTGCAACGCTCGATCACCTCGCCCATGAACAGGTGCGCGATCCGCCCCGCCAGCGAGCCCCGCGGGGTGCCGGGGAAGGCGCGGTTGAGATCGCGACGGTCGGGAAGGTAGCGCTGGCCCATGGTGAAGCCGAGCTCGTTGACGACCGGCGTGAACAGCAGGGTCCCGGCGATCTCCTCGGCTCGCAGATCGCCCAGTAGCAGGCGGATCGCCTCGACTCCGTTGATCTCGTCGCCGTGAATTGCGGCTGAGATCGAGACCACCGGACCGGACCGGCGGCCGTGGACGACGATCGTCGGGATCGTTATCTGCGGCCCGGTCGCGAGCCTCTCGACCGGGATCTCGATCTCTACACGCTCGCCGGGCTCGACCTCGGTACCGGCGAAGCCGAACCGCGCACGCGGCTCGGCGGGGACCCCCTCGGGACTCACCCCTTGACCCGGCTGCGGGTGGCCCCCGGCTTGGCGTTCTTCTCCAGGTACTCGATTACCTTGCCGGAGACGTCGACGCCGCTGGAGGTCTCGATCCCCTCGAGTCCCGGCGAGCTATTGACCTCCAGGACCACCGGGCCATGATTGGAGCGCATCAGATCGACGCCGGCGACGTTGAGACCGATCTGGCGGGCGGCGCGAACCGCGGTCGAGCGCTCCTCCGGGGTCAGCTTGACCTTCTCCGCCGAGCCGCCGCGGTGGATGTTGGAGCGGAACTCTCCCGGGGGCGCGGTCCGCAGCATCGAGGCAACCACGCGCTTGCCGACCACGAAGGCGCGAATGTCGGTGCCCCCGGCCTCCTTGATGAACTCCTGCACGAGTATGTTTGCGTCGAGCTCGCGGAAAGCGCCGATCACCGATTCCGCCGCCTTCCGCGTCTCCGCCAGGACCACGCCCTTTCCCTGGGTCCCCTCCAACAGCTTGACCACCACCGGGGCGCCGCCAACCGCGTCGAGGATGCCGTCGATGTCTTGGACGTCATGGGCGAACCCGGTGACGGGGAGGCCGATGCCGGCGCGGGCGAGGAGCTGGAGCTGACGCAGCTTGTCGTGGGCGCGATTGATCGCCTGCGACTCGTTGGCGCTGAAGGTTCCCATCATCTCGAACTGGCGCACCACCGAGGCGCCGTAGAAGGCGTGGCTGGCGCCGATCCGCGGCACCACCGCGTCGAAGCCGGAGACCGGCTTTCCCTTGAACATCACCTTTGGCTTGTGGCTGGTGATGTCCATGTAGCAGCGGAGGTAGTTGACGACATGGACCTCGTGGTCGCGCTCCTGGGCGGCCTCCACCAGCCTCCGGGTTGAATAGAGCGATGCCCTGCGGCTCAGGATTGCGATCTTCATCTGGTGGCTGCTTCCTTCCGCGCGAGGCGCTTGATCTCTTTCGACTCGAGGCTACGGTAGGAGCGCTTGGGGTCGATCAGGAACCTACCGCGCAAGGCGGTCCGTCCGAGCAACATCCTGAAACCCATCTGGTCGCGATTGGAGAGGCTCAGCTCGATCGCGAACGGCTCACCGTTGACCTCGACCGTAGTCGAGACAACGTACCGCAACTCGGCGAGCCCGCTTGAGGGAGTGATCTCGCGGCGGTCGACGATCGGGGCCCGTGCTCGTACCTGCGGGTCGGAGGTGCCCTGGCGCGGGTGGAAGGAGAACCCGAGCCAGGGTCTGTCATTCACGCTCAACTCTTGCAGATCGAAGGCGTGCAGGGCGGAGGTGCGAGCGCCGGTGTCAACCTTGGCCTTGATCGGGAGTCCGCTGAGGTCGGGAAGCGCAATCCATTCCCTCCAGCCGATGACCGGCGGGGTGGGGGCGGCGGCGCTCACCGCAGCCCCGCGGCCTTGCGGGCTCCCGCGTGAGCCGCGCGCTCGAGGCGGTCGTCGAGGCCCTCCAGGGTCGGTCGCTCGACGTAGTGGTGGGCGAGGGCGGAGGCGATCAGGTGGTCGGCGAGCCAGGCGTTCTTTGGCAGCAGCGGCCCGTGGAGGTAGGTCGCAATCAGCTCCCGCAGCCTCACTCCCTCACTTTCGTCGGAGCCGTTGTTGCCGTGGCCCGCCAACACTCGTCCGAGCGGGGTGGCGCTCGGACCGAGGTGGGTTCGGCCACCGTGGTTCTCGAATCCAGCCAGAACCCGATCGGATCCGTCGAGGTCGACCTCGATCGCGACGTTGCCGATCAGCCGCTCGCCCGGCTCGCGGACCGTCTCTGCGTCGATCAGCCCCAGCCCGGGGATCCGCTCGCCGCCGAGTTGGTAGGAGTGCCCGAGGAGCTGGTATCCACCGCAGACGGCGAGCACGACCGCGTCGGCGCCGATCGCCTCGGCCATCGCCTCGCGCTTGGTCGCGAGCAGGTCCCCCGCCACCGCGCGCTGGTCCGCATCCTGGCCGCCGCCGATGTAGATGAGGTCGTGGGCGCGCGGGTCGAAGCGCTCGCCGATGCTCGCCGCGGTCGGCTCGAAGGCAATCCCGCGCCATTCGCACCGCTTGCGCAGGAACAGGAGGTTGCCGCGGTCGGCGTAGATGTTCATCCGCTCGGGGTAGAGCGCGAGCAGCCGCAGGCAGAGGTCAGCCGGCGCCATCTTCGACCTCCAGGTGAACCGCGATCGAGCCGACGTGCTCGTTGGTCGGGTCGATCCGCTCCCGCCCGAGTGGGCGGTAGCCACATTCGCGAGCCTCCGCCTCGAGCGTGGCGGGCGCGAGCGCATGCAGGGTGATCTCGTGCGAGCTCTCCTCCATCTCACCAGCGGGGGAGATGCGCTCCCGCCGCCGCCGCACGCTAACGCCGCGCTCGTCACAGGCGACGTCGACGGGTGTGCTGGAGAAGATCCACTCGGCGCGCTCCCGGACGTCGGGGAGCGGCTCGGGCATCCCGGAGAAGAGCTCGCCGATGCGGTCGAGCAGGACGATCGTCATCAGCCCGCCGGGCGCCAAGCGCTCGCGCTGAGCGAGCAGTGCGGCGCGTCGATCCTCCGAGGAGGAAAGCAGCTGGAAGAGCTGCATCGGGGCGATGATGGTGCTGAACCGCACCCCGCCGAAAATGGGGCCGCGCTCCCGGCAGTCGGCCGCGACCATGCCGACTTGGAGACCCTGATGGCTCGCCCTCTGCTCCAGGGCGGCCAGCAATCCCGGATCCCGGTCGAGGGCCCATACCCGGTGCCCCCGACGGGCGAGCGCAAGGCTGACCCTTCCGGTCCCGGCGCCGAGGTCGAGGATCGGACCGCTGCGCTCGGTCGCGAGCCGGAGCCAGAGGTCGATGTCGCCGCGGTAGCCGCCGTTCTCGGCGTCGTGCCAGACGACCTCATCGGGGTCCCGCTCCCGCGTCAGGCTCATCGCCAGAACTCCCCCGCGTGGCCCGCGTCCGCCAGCATCGTCCGCAGCTCGATCAACGCAGTGTAGGTGGGGAGTGCGAACAGCCGTCCGGAGGCCCGCTCGCGGGCGCGCTCGAGCGACTTGGGGATGTCCTCGATCACCTCGATCCGCTGCTCGGGCCAGCCCGCGTACTTCAGCCGCAGGGCCATCTCGGCGGCGCGGGTGCCGGCGCAGGTCACCTCACCAACCACCTCGGTGAGCAGCTCGAAGTCGGCATCCCAGATCCAGGAGACGTCGCGGCCGTCGGCAATGCGATCGTTGAGGGCCAGCCATAGCTGCAGCGGGGTTCCCTCACCCGCCTCCAGCTTAATCGTCCGCAGCACCTCATTGGCACCGGCGGGGTTCTTGACCAGCAGGATGGATATTTGCCTGCCCTCGACCTTGATCGTCTCGACCCGGCCGAAGACCGCCTCAAGGCCGGCGACCGCTTCCCGGGTCACCTCAACCGAGATCTCGTGCGCGCGGGCCGCGGCGATCGCCGCCGTGGCGTTGTAGACGTTGTAGAGGACGGGGATCGGAAGCTCGAAGGGGGTGGAGCCCTCGGGGGTGCGAATGCTGAAGCGCGAGCCGGCGATACCGTCGAGCTCGACCGCGGTGGCGGCCACCTCGGGCTCGGGCCGACGAGCACCGCAGTTGGGACAGGAGTAGTGGCCCAGGTGGCCGACGAGGACGTAGCTGTAGTCGTAGGGAGCGCCGCAGCGACGGCAGTGCTTGGCGTCGTGGGCGTGCTGGAGCTCGGCAAGTGCGTAGGTGGAGTCGTCGATGCCGAAGTAGCTGACCCCTTCGCGGACCCGATCTCCGTCGCGACCGAGGTCGGCGATCAGGGGGTCGTCGGCGCAGAGCACGAATCGGCAGCGACCCTCCAGCCGCGCGATCAGCTCCGACCACTCCTCGGCCAGGTGCTCGAGCTCCCCGTAGCGGTCGAGCTGGTCGCGAAAGAGGTTTCCCAGGACCAGGAGACGAGGCTCGAGGGCCTCGCAAACCTCGGGCAACCAGGCCTCATCAACCTCGAACAGCCCCTCCTCGCCATCGCCTTCCAGCAGCGCCGTCGCCACTCCCCAGGCCATGTTCGATCCGGCCTTGTTGTGGACCGGGTGACGGCCATCCGCGCTCATCGCCGCGGCGATCATCGAGGCGGTGGTGGTCTTCCCGTTGGTGGCGCTGACCACGGTGGAGCCGTGCTCGAGCCGTGAGCTGAGCCGGGAGATCGCATCGGGTGCGGCGTGGAGGAGCACCCGCCCCGGAAGCGTGGTCCCGCCGCCGCGTCCGCTCAGCCGGCTGAGGCCGCCGATCGCCCGGGCGAGGGCTCGCTTGGTCGCGAACATCCGCGAGCGGGAGGGGGGTGGCGAGGCCGTCGGGCTCACGTCAACGGCGGCGCAATCACCGAGAGCGCCCCCTCCATCAGCCGGACCCGCATCGGCAGCTCGCAGATGCGCTCCCCGTCGGCGTAGACGTCGAAGGGCCGGTCCGCGGAGACCTCGACCTCGGCCGCCCGGGCGGTGTGGACCGCGTCGTTTTCTATGTGGGTACCGTCGAAGACCCGCGGCAGGCTGCGGATGAATCCGAGCTTGTCACGCCCGTGGGTCATGGTCAGATCGAGCAGGCCGTCGTCGAGGCGGGCGTCGGGGGCGACGAACATGCCGCCGCCGTAGGCCTTGGAGTTGGCGACCGCGACCGAGAAGCCCTCGTAGCTCGTGGTCTCGTCGTCGGCGGTGATGGTGAAGGTGGCGGGCTTCCACTGTGCCAGCGCCCTGATCGCCGCGTAGGCGTAGACCGGTGCGCCCTTGACGAACCGCGAGCTGTTGGCGATCCGGTTTGCGTCGGAGTCGAAGCCGCAGCTTGCGATACAGAGGAAGCGGACGTCGTTGGCGGTGCCGACGTCGATCCGGCGGCGATCGTCAGCCAGCAGCGTGGCGACCGCTTCGCGGGGGTCCTCCGATATCCCGAGCACCCGGGCGAGATCGTTACCGCGGCCGCCCGGAATGATCCCCAGCGGGGTCTCGCTCCCCGCGAGGGCGCCGCCGACCCTGCCGATCAGGCCGTCCCCGCTCATCACCACCGGCAGTTGTCCCCGCTCGGCGGCCGCCAGGGCCAACTCGACCCCGTGGTCGAGATCCTCGGTCATCGCTACCCGGTGGCGGGCGCCGGCGCCCTCGAGGGCCGCCAGGGCCGCGGGCAGCCGATCCCGCGAGCGCCCACCCCCCGCGGTGGGGTTGACCAGCAACGAGTATTCGCGCTCTGGGGGGCGGTTGTTCCCGGGGGAATACATCGCGCTAAATCTAGATGGCGGGGTGGATCGATCAATCGCCCTTGCGAGCGACGAAGTAGGATCCCCGCTCGATCCTCCCGATCGCGACGGTAACGAACCCGTGGCGCCCGAAGCCTCGCTCCAGCAGCGCGTCCGGAGTGAAGAACGGCGTCCGCTCGCCCGAGCTGGAGGCGACGATCACATGGCCGCCGTGGCGGAGAACGCGCGCGGTTTCGGCGAAGAACGGTGGCGTGTTGAGCTGGCAGACGAGGTCGAAATGCTCCTCCGGATAAGGCAGATCGGCGGCATCCGCCTGCTTGAAGACGACCCGGGCATCGGGGTCGAGGCCGATCTTCGACCGCGCCTCGCGGATCATCCGCTCGGAGATGTCGACCCCGCGGATCGAGGCCAGCGGGAACTCCCTCGCCAAGAACAGCGCTCCCACGCCGGTCCCGGTCCCCAGCTCCAGCGCGCGCTCGGGGCGACGGTCGATCTTGGTCACAGCGAGCGCGAGCGGCGCCAGATGGGAGGGCCCCGGTGCCTCGGTGCGCTCGTCCCAGCCCACGGCCCGTGAATCGAAATAACGCGCCATCGGCCGCCGCAGCAGCGGCCAGACCCATGGAGCGAGGGCGACGATGTGATTGAGGATCCTGCCGATGACGCGGATGCGGGTTCGGGAGGTCGGGTGACCGCCCCCATCGGTGTCGTCCGCTGGTGGGTCCGGTTCGCTCACGGGCCCCATGTTGTCAACCCGGTAGCCTGCGCGCCATGAGCCGATTTCACGCCAAGTTGGTCCTCCTTTTGATTGCCACCGCACTCTTCTTCACCGCCTGCGGAGATGAGGACGGGGCGGGCACCACCGCCGCGGATACCACCTCCACCTCCACCGGGACCGCCGCCCCGAGCGAGGAGGGCGAGGAGCTCCCCGTCTGTGAGGACGCTGACGCGCCGGAGCCGAAGAAGGTGAACCTGCCGGGCCCGAAGATGAAGAGGCCGACCGCCTCGGAGGTGGTGTTCGAGACTACTTGCGGCGAGTTCACCGTCAGCCTCTCCGAGGACTCTCCCAAGACCGCGGCCTCCTTCCAGTA
>JBPCOO010000030.1:0-4744 GCA_051000155.1 Solirubrobacterales bacterium
GAGCTGGCGCTGCGCGAGGCGCTCTCGCTCGGCCACAACTACATCGGCACCGAGCACATCCTCTTGGGCCTGGTCCGCGAGAACGAGGGCGTCGCCGCCCGCATCCTGTTGGACTTCGACGCCGACTCGGAGAAGATCCGCAATGAGGTCATCCGCATGCTCAGCGGTCCCGGCGGTCGCCGCCAGGGAGCCGGCTCCGGCTCTTCCAGCTCCTCCGGGTCCGGCTCCGGCGAGGGCAAGAAGTCGTCGAAGCTGCTCGACCAGTTCGGCCGCAACCTGACCAAGCTCGCCGACGAGGGCAAGCTCGATCCGGTGATCGGTCGCGAGACCGAGATCGAGCGGATCATGCAGATCCTCGCCCGCCGGCAGAAGAACAACCCCGTCCTCCTGGGCGAGCCCGGGGTCGGCAAGACGGCCGTGGTCGAGGGGCTCGCCTCCCGGATCATCACCGGCGAGGTGCCCGAGCTGCTCCGCAACAAGCAGATCTACACGCTCGACTTGGCCGCTCTGGTCGCCGGCTCCAAGTACCGCGGCGAGTTCGAGGAGCGGCTGAAGAAGGTGATGAAGGAGATCACCCAGCGCGGGGACATCGTCTTGTTCATCGACGAGCTCCACAACCTCGTCGGCGCCGGCGCCGCCGAGGGCGCGATCGACGCCGCCTCGATCCTCAAGCCCGCGCTCGCCCGTGGCGAGCTACAGACGATTGGCGCGACCACCCTCGACGAGTACCGCAAGTACCTTGAGCGCGACTCCGCTTTGGAGCGACGCTTCCAGCAGGTGAAGGTGGATCCGCCCTCGATCGAGGAGACGGTCCAGATCCTCCAGGGCCTACGGGACCGCTACGAGGCACACCACAAGGTCACCTTCTCCGACGAGTCGCTCGAGGCCGCAGCCGATCTCGCCGATCGCTACATCTCCGAGCGCTTCCTTCCCGACAAGGCGATCGACCTGATCGACGAGGCCGCATCGCGGCTGCGAATCAAGTCGATGTCCCAGCCCCCGGTCTACAAGGAGCTCGAGGAGGAGATCGAGGAGACCCGCCGGGCAAAGGAGTCCGCGATCGAGGCTCAGGAGTTCGAGAAGGCCGCCAACCTCCGCGACCAGGAGCGCCAGCTCACCTCGAAGAAGCGCGAGCTGGAGGAGGAGTGGAACGCCGGCGAGGAGGGCACGCGCCCGGTCGTCGGCGAGGAGGAGATCGCCGACATCGTCGCGATGTGGACCGGCATCCCCGTGTTCAAGCTGACCGAGGCCGAGACCAAGAAGCTGGTCGAGATGGAGTCCGAGCTGCACAAGCGCGTGATCGGCCAGCAGGCCGGGATCGAGGCGGTCAGCAAGGCGATCCGTCGCTCGCGGGCGGGGATCAAGGACCCCAAGCGCCCCGCCGGCTCGTTCATCTTCCTCGGACCCTCCGGCGTCGGCAAGACCGAGCTCGCCCGGACCTTGGCCGAGTTCCTGTTCAGTGATGAGGATTCGATGATCCGCATCGACATGTCCGAGTACATGGAAAAGCACGCGGTCAGCCGCCTGGTCGGATCGCCCCCGGGCTACGTCGGCTACGACGAGGGTGGTCAGCTGACCGAGGCGGTGCGCCGCAAGCCTTACTGCGTCCTGCTTCTGGACGAGATCGAGAAGGCCCACCCGGACGTCTTCAACATCCTCCTGCAGATCCTCGAAGACGGTCGCTTGACCGACTCCCAGGGGCGCACGGTGGACTTCCGCAACGCGATCGTGATCATGACCTCCAACGTCGGTGCCCAGGACATCGCCCGCAACACCCCGTTCGGGTTCGCGGTCTCCGAGGATGAGATGGGCACTACCTATGACGACATGAAGGGCAAGATCATGGGTGACCTGAAGAAGGTCTTCCGCCCCGAGTTCCTCAACCGGATCGACGAGGTGATCGTCTTCCACAAGCTCACCCGCGAGCAGATCCGCGAGGTGGTCGACCTCCTGATCGGCCGCGTCAAGGCCCAGGTCTCCGAGCACGACCTCCAACTCGACCTCGACGATCCCTCCAAGGATCTCCTGGTGGAGAAGGGCTGGGATCCGGCGATGGGCGCACGACCCCTGCGTCGCGCGATCCAGCGCTACATCGAGGATCCGCTCGCCGACGAGGTGCTGAAGGCCGGCCCGGACGCGATCGAGTCGGGGACGACGGTGCTGGTCGAGCGCGACGAATCCGGCGATGATGAGGATCTGCCGCTGAAGCTGACCCTGGTGCCGCCGAAGAAGAAGGTGCTGGAACCCGACGACGAGGATGCCGACGCGGACAAGGAGCCGGTCGCGGTTGGCGCCGGATCCTCCGAGGGTGAGGATGCCAGTGACGGCGCCTCCGACGCGAGTTCGTCGGGCGACGACGCCTAGCGGCACCCACCGTTAGCCTCCCGCCGATGAACCTCCCCGACGACGATCAGCTACGCGACCTACTGGAGTGGGAGCCCGATCACGGCGTCCTCTCCCTCTGCCTCCGGATCGACCCCGGCGACCGCGGCCACGGCTGGCGGATCGAGCTGAAGGATGAGCTGCGCGCAGGGCTGAAGCGGATCGGCGACGACCGCCCGCACGAGGAACAGCAGGCGTTGAAGGCGACGGCCGAGCGGGTATTGGCGCGTTACCCCGAGGACGCTCAGCCCGCCGACGGTCGCGCCCACATCGGCTTCGTCGAGGTCTCCCGCGACGGCGGTGAGGAACGCTGGTTCACCTCGCAGGCGGCACCGCGACGCACCTACGCCTCCTTCGGTCCCCGGCCCTCGATTCGCCGGCTGGCCGAGCTACTCGACGACCACCGCCACATCGGCGTCGTCTGCTTCTCCGGGGAGGAAGCGCGGCTGCTGAACTGGAAGCGCGCCCGCCTCGAGCAGGTCGAGCATCTGGAGATCCTCACCACCGGCGACTGGCGCGACACCCGCGGACAGCGCAACTACGACCCCGCCAGCGCGCAGACGATCAGCTCCTCGGGCCGCGACCAGTACGACCAGCGGGTCGAGGCCCACCGCGAGCGCTTCATCAAAGGACTCGCCGACAAGACGGTGGAGGCCTGCTCCGAGCACGGATGGAGCGAGCTGATGATCTTCGGCGACGACCACTACCTCAAGGACTTCTCTGAACGGTTGCCCGAGCACCTCGACCAGGTCCATTGCGAGGCGAAGAACCTCGTCCCTGAGCCCGACCACGCGATCGCCGAGCGGATCGACGAACTCGTTCCCGAGATCAACCGCAAGCGCGAGCGGGCTCTGATCGAACAGGCCGAGAACGCCGCCCGCTCGGGCGGACGCGGCTCACTCGGGCTCCAGGAAACCGCCCAGGCTCTCGGCGAGGGTCGGGTGGAGCACCTGCTGATCGAGAGCGATCGCAACTTCGACGTCGAGGCGGTCGCGAGCGTGCTCGCCTACGAGCGCCAGCTACCGACGGTATCCCCCGGCGAGCTGTTCATCGAACGCGCCGTGACCACCGGCGCCTCGGTGACCCCGGTCGAGGGCGACGCCGCCGATCAGCTCGCTCAGCACGAGGGCATCGCCGCGCTACTGCGGTACTGAGGAGCGGGTCACACCCCGTGGACGCGGGGTAGTAGCCGCGGCCCGGATGCGGACGCGCACGTCTCGTGCGGGATCGGGAATGTCGTCCGACACTGCTTAAGCTGTGCTTGTGCCGCTGAGGACGCAGAAGATCGCCGGGGACGAGGTTCGCATTCCGCCGCCGGTGGTTGGGGAGGCCACCGTGGTCCACCGCTACGGGAAGGAGCGCGCGATGCTGGTCCACCCCGATGATTTCCACCGGCTCGTCGCGCTCGACCGTTTCGTCGAGGAGGCAGTCACGTTGGTACCAGTCAGGTTCAGCCGCGAGGCCGAGCGCGCGCATGCCGAGGAGGGGTCTCCGGGCGAGCCCATCACTGATCCGGCGGCGATCGCGGAGCTCTTCGGATAGTTGAGCTCCTCGCTCGGTCACGTCTACTGGGCGGTGGTTCCGTTCGCGCCGAGCGCGCCGTTTCGGATCTATCAGGAGGGTGCCGCACCGAAGGACGTTCGCTCGGCGGAGCCGTTTACCGAGGCGGCTCGGAAGGGCATGAGCGAGTTTGCCCTGCTGACGCCGGTGAAGGCACGTCCAGTATTGGTGATTTCGGAGACGTCGCCCGAGCACGACGAGGTCCTGACGCTTCGTCTCCGGAAGCTTGAGAAGCTGAGCTCGGAGTCCGCGCGGCAGCAGGTGCGCGATGGGACGGACGAGGCACTCTTCCATCTCAGGCCCGATCGCTTCCCCGGTCTGCCGGTTGAGAACGCCGCGATCGTAACGTCGCTTGCGCGGGTCTCCACCTCCGCGCTCGATCGGCGCAGGTCGCTCGGCGCTCTCGACGAGGCCGGGCTGCGGGCTCTGCACGAGCGCGTCGTTCGGGCCCACGGGTTCAAGCTCGACCTCCTGATCCTGGAGCGGGCCAGGACCCTGATCGAACGTGCCCGGGACCGGGAGTAGCCCGGCACAATCGTCCCTATAGGGTTGAGGTGATGAGGATCGAGCGCGACTGAATGTCTGAGAACGGCGAGCGAACCGGCGAGGGTGGGGACGACGTGGATCCCGAGGAGACCGCCGAGTGGCTTGAGGCGCTCGACGCGGTCGTCAAGTACGACGGCCACGCGCGCGCGCACGATCTGGTCGAGCGGGTGATCGAACGCGCAGCCTTCCGCGGCGCCGCGATCGAGCACGTCGGCCCGACTCCCTACGTCAACACGATCAACGTCGATGAGGAGCC
>JBPCOO010000033.1:0-12910 GCA_051000155.1 Solirubrobacterales bacterium
AGCTGTTCGCCCAGCTCTACGACCAACTCGTCGGCTTCCCCAAGCCCACCGTCGCCGCCTGCCACGGCGCCTGCGTCGGTGGTGGCGCCGAGATCGCGGTCGCCTGCGATCTGCGGATCGGCGGCTCGAATCTGCGGCTGCGCTTCCCCGGGGCCGCTCTCGGGGTGCCGGTCGGCCCGGCACGGCTGGTCACCCTCTGCGGACTCTCGGTAGCCAAGTACCTGCTGTTGAGCGCGAACGAGGTTGACGCGACCGAGGCCCTCCGCTGGGGTTTGATCCACAAGGTGGCCCCCGCCGCCCGCACCGAGGCCGCGGCGATCCAGCTTGCGGCCCGCGTCGCCGCCCATCCCCCCGAGGCGGTCGCCCGGACCAAGGCGATGCTGCACGAGTGGGACGGTGTGGTCGAGCGTTCGGAGACCGAGGGCCGGGGTCAGGTGCAGTGGCAGTCCGAGGGCCCGGGGCTGGGGTATCGGGAGTAGATCCTCCGGAAGCAGTGGGCCAATCAGGGTTGAGCGATCGGGTAGGCTGGCCGATAGGTAGCCGATGAGCGCAGGATCGAGGTTCAAACGTGGGCGTCCGGCCCTCCGCGGTGCTCGCAGCCGACTCACCGTCGGCAGTTGCCACCGAGGCAGCCCTGGCGGTCTCCCAGCCCTGCTGAGTCAGCCGCTGCCGCCTCCGCCGTAGAAAGGCGCCGCGGCTCCCTAAGATGACCGGCTCCCGCCGGGCCGCCGCCCGGTCGGTTTCGTTGGCCCCGGGAGTCCGATGTCACTCAGACCACTAGTTGAGGTTGCCGCGACCGGAGACGCTTTCGGCGAGTTGACCGCTGCGATGCGCGCTGCGGACGCGGCACCTCCCGAGGCGTTCATGTCGGCGGGCGTGCGGCCGTTGATCCTGGCGGCGCTTTGCGAGGACCCAGGCGCCCTCGGCAGCCGGCCGGTCCTGCTGGTCGCCGCCGACGATCGTGGCGCCCGCGATCTCGCCCGGGAGCTGGGTGCCTTCCTCGCTCCGCGCAGGGTTCGCTACTACCCCTCCCGCGGGACCGGCTACGAGTCCCACCTCTCGCCGCCGCCGCACCTAGTCGGCCTCCGGATCGCGGCGCTCGATGCCCTCGCCGCCGGAGCCGACGAGGGTGAGGAGGGCCTGCCGGTGGTGGTTGCCAGCGCCGTCGCGATGGCCGAGGCGGTCCCAGACGCGGCGCTCAGGCCCGGCGGATTCGTCCTCCACCAGGGCGAGGAGGTGGATCTCGGTGACGTCGCCGAGTTGCTCGCGGGCGCCGGCTACGAGCGGGTCAGCCAGGTCGAGGACCGCGGCCAGTTCGCCGTGCGCGGGGGGATCTGTGACGTCTTCGCCGCTACCGAGGACCGGGCGGCGCGGATCGAGCTGTTCGGCGATGAGATCGAGTCGATCCGCTACTTCTCCACCTTCACTCAGCGCTCGCTCGGGGAGACCAAGCGGATCGAGCTCGATCCGGCGGCCGAGATCGACCCCGACCATCGCCTGCTCGCCGAGGCCGCTTTGGAGGAGGTGGCCGAGGGCGAGGCCGCTCAACCGTTGGCCGACCTGCTCCCGGTGGACCGATTCGGCGCCTTCTTGGAGCTGATATCAGAGGAGACCGCGGTGGTGATCGCCGCCGACGAGGACCTTGATAGCGCCCTCACCGACCAGGCCACCGACGTCGCCGCCGCGATCCACGATGCCGACATCGCCACCCTCTACGTCGATGTCGCCGAGCCCCTGGCTGAGCGCACCGCCCTCCGCGTCTCCGCCCGCGACCACGACCAGCCACACGTCTTTCGCGCATCCACTCCCGTCTCCGCCGCCCGTAGCTTGGGCGAGGCCGAGCCGGAGCTGGAGAAGCAGCTCGCATCCGGCTACCGGACCGTGGTCACCTTCGACCGGGGTGGGGAGGCCGAGCGGGCCCGCTACAACCTCGACCGGATCACGGTCGCCCAACTCCCCGCGGGCGATCGCCCGCTCGGCGTCGATCCCGCCGTCTACTTCACCGAGGCGCCGATCACCGAGGGGTTCATCGCGCCACAGTTGAAGCTGGCGGTGATCCCGCATCGCCGCCTGGTCCATCGCCGCCGCAGCGAGGCCGCTCCCACCCGGGGACGGTTGGCGAGCATCGGCGACCTCGCGGTCGGCGAGTTCGTCGTCCACACCGACCACGGCATCGCTCGCTTCGTCGGCTTCGACACCCGCACCGTCGCGGGGATAACCCGTGACTACCTGGACCTCGAATACAAGGACGGCGACAAGGTCCTGGTCCCGGCCGACCAGCTCGCCAAGATCACCCGCTACATCGGCGCCGGCGAGCGCGAGCCGGAGCTCTCCAAGCTGGGGGGCAAGCGCTGGTCGCAGATGAAGACCCGCGCTCGCCGGGCGGCCCGGGAGATGGCCGGCGATTTGCTCAACCTCTACGCCGAGCGGCAGACCCGCAAGGGCTTCGCCTTCAGCCCCGACGGCGAGTGGCAGCTCCAGCTCGAGCAGTCTTTCCCGTTCCGGGAGACCGCCGACCAGCTCGAGGCGATCGAGGCGACCAAGGCCGACATGGAGGCGGAGGGACCGATGGACCGTTTGATCTGCGGTGACGTCGGCTACGGCAAGACCGAGGTCGCGATCCGCGCCGCCCAAAAGGCGCTGGCCGACTCCAAGCAGGTGATGGTGTTGGTGCCGACCACGATCCTCGCCACCCAGCACCTCGGCACCTTCCGTGAGCGCCTGCGCGACTTTCCCTACGAGATCGAGATGATCTCGCGCCTGCGCAAGCCGGCCGAGGTAAAGCAGACCCTGGCCGGCTTCGCCTCCGGGGAGCTCGACATCCTCATCGGCACCCACCGGCTGCTCAGCCGTGACGTCCGCGCCAAGGATCTGGGCCTGCTGATCATCGACGAGGAGCAGCGCTTCGGGGTCAAACAGAAGGAGCTTCTGCGCCAGCTCAAGCTCAAGGTCGACGTCCTGGCGATGTCGGCGACGCCGATCCCGCGGACCCTGCAGATGAGCCTCGCCGGAATCCGCGACATCTCGGTGATCGAGACCCCGCCGGAGGGACGCCGCCCGGTCCGCACCTACGTCGGGCCTTACGACGAGGAGCTGGTCAAGACCGCGCTCGAGCGCGAGCTCCGCCGCGAGGGCCAGGTCTTCTTCCTCCACAACCGGGTCGACACCCTGCATGAGACCGCCGAGCGGATTCGCGCCCTCGTCCCCAAGGCGCGCTGTCTGGAGGCCCACGGGCAGCTCGACGAGGGCGAGCTGGAGCAGACGATGCTGACCTTCCTCCGCGGCGAGGCCGACGTCCTGGTGGCGACGACGATCATCGAATCGGGCCTCGACGTCCCGGCCGCCAACACCCTGATCGTCGAGCGCGCCAACCAGCTCGGGCTGGCCCAGGCCTACCAGATCCGCGGCCGGGTCGGGCGATCGACCGAGCGCGCCTACGCCTACATGCTCTACCCCTCCGAGCAGGGTTTGACCAAGGAGTCGGGAGCCCGGCTGGCCACCCTCTCCGACCACACCGAGCTTGGCGCCGGCTTCCGGATCGCGATGCGCGACCTCGAGCTGCGCGGCGGTGGCGACCTGCTCGGCGCCGAGCAGTCGGGTCACGTCGCCGCGATCGGCTGCGAGCTGTACGTGGAGATGCTGGAGGAGGCGGTCGAGGCGTTGCGGCAGGCCAACGGCGCAGGCGAGGGCGCCGAGCCGGCCGAGAGCGAGGTCCGCGTCGACGCCGACCTCTCGGCCTTCGTCCCCTCCGCCTACGTCCCCTACGAGGCGGCGAAGATCGACATCCACCGCCGCATCGCCGGGTCGCGCGCGCCCGGGGATCTGCGCGAGCTGCGGGATGAGCTGCGGGACCGCTTCGGCCCGCCGCCGGAGCCCGTCGAGGCGTTACTGGTGCTGCAGCGAGCTCGGATCGAGGTCGCTCGGGATTCCGCCGAGGTGCTCGAAGTCCGTGGCGGGCGGATCCTGGTCTCGGGGCTGGAGATCGACTCGGCCAGGGTCGGGAGGATCCGCGAGCGCCTCGACGGCGCCATCTACAGCGCTCGCGATGAGACCTTGACCGTGAGGGTTTCCGACTTCGAGGCCGGCGAGGCGGTGCGGATGGCCGCGCTGGAGGCGGTCGCCGAAGCGTTCTCGACCTCGCGCGAGGTCGCCTGAGCGAGCTCTCGGCCTCGCGCGAGGGCAGCCGACTGGCCGCCCGCAGGCCGGTCCGCGTCGGCTTCGCGACCCCGCCGTTGCGCCCCGCCGCCGGCAACCTGCCCGACCGGACCGGACTGCTCGCTATTCTCTCGACCTCGTGAACAGAGCTTCCAAACACACCAAGCGCCGGACCATCCTCATACTCGCGATCGGGCTGATCGCCGCAATCGTGTTCACCGCCTTCACGACCGGACTCGGTCGCCCCTCGGTTCCCGAGGGTGCGGTTGCCGTGGTCGATGATGTGGAGGACGGTGAGGTGACCATGGCCGCCTTCGATCGCGCCATGGAGCAGACCGCGGCGCGGCTCGGCCTCGAGGAGGTCCCGCCCCGTGACGATCCCCAGTGGGAGGGGATTCGCGACCAGGCCGTAGAGGGCCTGATCCTCGAGAAGTGGGTCGAGGGCGAGCTGTCAGACCGAGGCATCGAAATCACCGATGCCGATGTCCAGAGTGAGCTGGAGAGCGTCCGTGACGGATTCGAGAATCAGAAGCAGTTCGAGCGCGCGGTGCGCGAGTCGGAGTTCTGCACCGAGGAGGAGATCGACGCCGAGACCCCTGCGATCGAGTGTGAGGACGTCCGCAAGCAGGGCCGGCTGATCGCCGCCCAGCGCGCTCTGGTCGAGGAGTTCCAGACCGAGCCCGAGGTGAGCGACTCCGAGGTCGAGGACTTCTACGAGGCCAACATCGAGAGCTTCGAGCAGCCCGAGACCCGCGACGTGCGCCAGATCGTCAACGAGGACAGGGAAGCGGTCGAGCAGGCGAAGCAGTTGCTCGAGCAGACCAGCCCGGGCGACGAGGATTTTGAGAAGCGCTGGCGCCGCGCCGCCACGAGGTTCTCGCAGGATCAGGCCTCCAAGGATCGCGGCGGGCTGATCGAGGGGCTGGTCGAGGGGCAGGGTGACCCCGAGGTCGACGAGATGATCTTCAGCGCCTCCCAGGGTGAGCTGATCGGCCCGTTCAAGTCCGAGCGGGGCTTCAACCTGGTCCAGGTGGTCGGCATCGACGAGGCCATGACCCAGTCGCTGGAGGAGGCCTCCGATGCGATCCGCCAGCAGCTCGTGACGATCCGCGGTCAGTCGTTGCAGCAGCAGGTGCAGGAGGAGTTCGCAGAGAAATGGCGCTCGCGCACCTTCTGCGAGGAGATCGCCCTGGTTCCCTCCTGTGCCAACTTCGTTGAACCGGAGCCGGCACCGCTGCCCGGCGGCGAGGAGCCGGAGACCGGCCCGCCGGTCCAATCCTCAAGCCCGATCGAGCCCGGCACGGCAACCTTCTCCGCCGACGGCTCGGCCCAGACCGGCCTGCCACAGCGCCCCCGCCAGATCGGCGATCCCTGCGCACCCGAAGGCGCCGAGCCCGACCCCTGCGGGCCCGACGAGCTCTCCGCACCCGATCCCGCCGCCGAGGGTGCTCTCCCCGGCGGGCTGCCCGAGGGCCTGCCGCCCGGCGCGGTCCCGGTCGGACCCGGTGGAGCGGGCGCCGCGCCTCCTCCTCCTCCTCCTCAGGGCGGCGCACCGCCCGGCGCCGGTGGCGCCCCTCCGGGTGGGCCGTAGTCAACCGGATGGGGCGACGCGAGCGGCAACCGAGGCGCTCGCCGAGCTTGACCGGATAACCCGCCTGCTCCGGGTCGAGTGCCCCTGGGACCGGGAACAGGACGAGCGCTCGATCGTCCCGCACACGGTCGAGGAGGCCTATGAGCTGGCGGACGCCGCCGCATCGGGAGACGACGCCAAGCTGCTCGACGAGCTCGGGGACGTCCTCTTCCAGGTCCATTTTCTCGCGCTGCTGCTGGAGGAGCGCGGCGCCGGCGGCCTCGCCGACGTAGCCCGGGGAATGACCGAGAAGCTGGTCCGCCGCCATCCGCACGTCTTCGGTGAGGTCGAGGTCTCCGGCTCCGGTGAGGTGCTGGCCAACTGGGACGAGATCAAGCGGACCCGGGAGGGGAGGAGCGCCGATGATCCGTTCGCCGACGTTCCCGACATCCTCCCGGCGCTGCTCTACGCCCGCAAGATCCAGCGGCGGGCGAAGTCGGCGGGGCTGGAAGGTCCGGCGGCGGAGCCCTCGATGGCGCTGGGCGCGGCCCGCGAGGCGCTCGACGCGCTCGACGCGCTCCCAACAGCCCTCTCGGGGAACGAGGGCCGGACAGCGCCGGACTGGCCCGGCGAGCGCGATCGGCTCGAAACGAGGCTCGGCTCGGCCTTGTACGAGCTGGTCGACTACGCCCGCGCGGCCAAGATCGATCCCGAGTTGGCGCTGCGGCGCGAGGCGGAGGCCCGCCGCGAGGACGCACGCGCCACCCGGGGCGCCTGAGTGGCAGACTGCGCGACTTCATGACCGCCATCGCAGACATCCATGCCCGTCAGATCCTCGATTCCCGCGGCAACCCGACCGTAGAGGTAGAGGTCCGGCTGGAAAGCGGCGGCTTCGGCCGAGCCGCGGTTCCCTCGGGAGCATCCACCGGCGAGTTCGAGGCGACCGAGCTGCGTGACGGCGGGGATGCCTACGGTGGTAAGGGGGTGTCCCGGGCCGTAGCCAACGTCAACGGGGAGATCGCCGAGCGGCTCAGCGGTGCAGCGGCTCAGCATCAGGAGAATCTCGACCGTGTCCTGATCGACCTCGACGGCACCGCGAACAAGTCGCGCCTCGGCGCCAACGCCATCCTCGGGGTTTCCCTGGCGATCGCCCGCGCGGTCGCCCATTCCAAGCAGGAGCCGCTCTACCGCTACCTCGCCAACCTCTACGACGGCTCCGAGCAGGCATCGGTGCTGCCGGTGCCGATGATGAACGTCATCAACGGCGGATCCCATGCCGATAACTCGGTCGACTTCCAGGAGTTCATGGTCGTTCCGGCCGGCGCCGAGAGCTTCTCCCAGTGCCTGCGGATGGGGACCGAGGTCTTCCACGCGCTCAAGGCGCATCTGCACTCCCGGGGCCTCGGAACCGGGGTTGGCGACGAGGGCGGCTTCGCGCCGGATCTCTCCTCCAACGAGGCCGCGCTCGAGGCGTTGGTCTCCGGGATCGAAGCCGCCGGCTACGAGCCGGGCGCCGACGTCTTCATCGCCCTCGACCCCGCCACCAGCGAGATCTACGACGACGGCAGCTACGAGCTCACCCACGAAGGCCGCAAGCTCGATGCCTCCGAGATGGCCGACTACTGGGCCGACGTCGCCGGCCGCTATCCGATCATCTCGATCGAGGACGGCATGGACGAGGAGGACTGGGACGGTTGGAAGGTGCTCACCGACCGGCTTGGTGACCGCTGCCAGCTCGTCGGCGACGATCTATTCGTCACCAATCCCAAGCGGCTGGGTCGTGGAATCGAGATGGGGGTTGCCAACTCGATCCTGGTGAAGGTCAACCAGATCGGCACCCTGACCGAGACCTTCGAGGCGGTGCGCGATGCGCGGGAGGCCGGCTACAGCGCGGTCATGAGCCATCGCTCCGGGGAGACCGAGGACACCACGATCGCCGACCTCGCGGTGGCGACGGGCTGCGGGCAGATCAAGACCGGCGCGCCCTCCCGCAGCGATCGCGTGGCGAAGTACAACCAGCTCTTGCGGATCTCCGAGCAGCTCGGGGAGAAAGCCAGCTTCCCGGGGCTCGAGGCGTTCGCCGGACGCGCGTAGGCCGCCGAACGCCGAGAAGCTGCCGGTTGCCGGAAGGAAGTCGTCGCTCGACCGCCGGATCGTGGCCTCGCGGCACGGTCTCCCGACGCCTGGCAGCCGCCGCAAGAAGGCGCCCATCGGAGGAGAATGCGCGCGGCCGCCGGAGGGACTGGCGAGCCCGGGGCGAACACGCTCGTGATGGCCTCTACGACGCACCAGGGACGCCGATACCGGGCGCGGGTGGCTCCGCGCAGAGGGGGCTCCCGGGGCAAGACTCGGCTCGACTGGGATCGCGTTGGCCGGATCGCTTTGGTGCTGGCGGTGTTCGCGATCGGATTGCTCTACGTAAGCCCGGTGGCCGGGGTGATCTCCACCTGGCGTGAGTCCAACGCCGCCGAGCAGCGCCTGGCGGAGCTGAGGGTCGAAAATGACGAGCTGAAGTCCCGCTCGCAGGCGCTGAAGGAGCCCGCGGCGGCGATCCAGGAGGCGCGAAAGCTGGGACTGGTCGCGCCGGGCGAGGCCGCGTACAAGATCGAGGGGCTCGGTCCGGCGGGTCCGTAGGTCCCCGGCGGGGATAGGTTCTAACCTCCCCCCGGTCCTGCATGCTCGGCGGCACGCCCTTCCGGCGTACGCCGTCTCATCTCAGGGTCCGCATGAGCTCCACCGAACCAGAGATCCCGCCGCGCCCCGAGCGCCCCGACCCACTCTTCGTCGGCGGCACCGGCCGCTCCGGCACCCACGTCGTCTCCCAACTCCTCGGCAGCCATCCCCGCTATGCCCGGGTGCCGATCGAAGCCCGCTTTCACTGCAATCCGCAGGGGTTTCCGGATCTCCTCGCCGGCGAGGTGAGCACCGACCAATTCCTGAAGAAGCTGCGCAGCTTCTGGTGGCGGCGAATCCGGGCCGGTGAGGTGGCACCGGTGATGATCAAGCGGCTGGCGCTCGGCCGCAAGGTCCGGGGACTCCACAAGATCGTCCCCCGGGAGCGCTTCGACGTTGCGGTTCATGAGTTTGAGCGCACCGCCATCTCGGACCTGGAGCTGGCCTGCCGTAACCTGTTCTTGGATCTGCTCTGGCCGCTGACCGCAGAGCAGGGCAAGCCGGGTCTGATCGAGATGAGCTGCTTTACGATCGCTGAGGGCCCGACCCTGCAGCGGCTCTTTCCCGAGTGCAAGCTGATCCATACCGTTCGCGATGGCCGTGATGCCGGCTCCTCCAAGGTCTCCAAGCGGCAGAAGCGTAGCCACCCCCGCGACGGTTCCGAGGGCCTGCGCTGGTGGGAGGGGAGGTTGCGGAACATCGAGCGCGGGATCACCGAGCTGCCGGAGCCCGATCGGCTGCTGACGATCAGCCTCGATGAGCTGGTCGCCGGGGACCGTGAACGCACCTATTCCGAGATCCGTGAGTTCTGCGGGATCGACGACGAGCCCGAGATGCGCCGCTTCTTCGACGAGGAGATGAGCGCCGATGCCGCCCACACCGAGCGCTGGCGTGAGGGTCTGGACGCCGACCGTCAACGCGACCTCACCCGCGAGTACGAGAAGACCCTCGACCGCCTCGAGGGGGAGGGTTTCCATTGCATCCCGGCGCTACGCCGAGCCTATGAGCGCCAAACCGCCTGAGGGCGGCGGCGCAGCGGGCCTCGATCTCGTCTTCGTCGGCGGAACCGGCCGCTCGGGAACGCATGCCCTGGCCGCGCTGATCGGCCGCCACTCCCACTTCGCCGACGTAGGGGTGGAAGCACGTTTCCACTGCAACAAGCGTGGCCTCCCCGATCTGCTCGAGGGCCGGATAACGCTCGCCTCCTATCTGGAGAAGCTACGCGGCTTTTGGTGGCACCGGGTGCGGGTGGACGGCCGGCCCCGTGGGCTCTACAACCTGATGACCCGCCATGACTTCGACCTCGTCGTCGATCGCTTCGAGGCGCGCTTCCCCGATGATCCCCTCGGTGCGGGACGGGAACTCTTCTGTGGGTTGCTGGCCCCCACCGCCCAGCGCGCCGGCAAGCCCGGATTGGTTGAGATGTCCTCCCACAACGTGCGCGAGTCCCAGACGCTCCTGCGCCTGTTCCCGGAGGCGCGCATCATCCACGCCGTCCGCGACGGGCGTGATTCGGCCGCATCGGTGACGACCAAGACCTGGGGCCCCGCGAGCGTGGCGGCGGGGATCGGGTGGTGGCAGGAGCGGATGATCGCGATCGAGGCCGGCGTGCGCGGGAGCGAGGACGGGGCCGGCTTCGGGGTGCCCCCCCAACGGTTCATGCCGGTCCTCTTGGACGAGCTGGTCGGGGGCGGGCACGAGCGCTGCTACCGAGGGTTGCTGGAGTTCCTCGGCGTCGACGACGAGCCGGGGATCTCCGCCTACTTCGAGCGGGAGATGACCGCGGAGGCTGCCCACATCGGTCGCTGGCGGCGTCAGCTCGGGCCGGTTGGCCGCCGCCGAGTCGACCGCCGCTACGAGCGCGCGCTTGTCGCCCTGGAGCGAGGCGGGCACCACGCGGCGCCACTGCTGCGGGCGTGGCAGGCGTATGGGGTGCCCACCGGATCGGACGTGGGCACGCAATGAGTAGCGCCGGAGGAGAAGGGTGAATTCTTGACGGGGGAAGCTCCTACGGACGAGCGAGCCGACGGCGAGCTGCACCGGGTCCTGTTCGCGACCTCCAACGGCACCGGGCTCGGCCACCTCAATCGCTCGATGGCGATCGCCCGCAGGTTGGGAAAGGGCGTGGAGGCGTCGTTTTTCACCCTCTCTCAGGCGGCACCTCTGGTGGCGCGTGAGGGCTACCGGGTCGACTACCACCCTTCCTACCGTCGCCCCGGATCGGGCTCTGACTGGCAGTGGAACCGTCGTCTGCGCGAGCGTCTCGAGCGAACCCTCGCCGCGCGCCCTCCCGACCTCGTCGTCTTCGACGGCGTCCATCCCTATCGGGCGCTCACGCACCTGTTGACCGAGAGCGGCGCGCCGCCGGCGGTCTGGTGCCGCCGACCGCTCTGGCGGCCGGAGAGCCCAGCCGCGGCGCTCGGAAGGACCGCTGCCTTCGATTGGGTGCTGGAGCCGGGTGAGCTGGCCGAGGAGCTGGACCGTGGCCCGACCGTGGCGAGGAGGGAGGAGGCGATCCGGGTGCCGCCGATCGTCTTGCTGGACGAAGGCGAGCTGCTCCCGCGCGAGGGGGCCGCAGCCGAGCTGGGCCTGGATCCCGGGCCCACGACCGCGCTTGTCAACCTCGGTCAGGGGGCCTCGGTGGACGCTGCGGTCGAGCGGGTCTTGGCGACGCTCTCGGCGCGCGGGGACCTGCAGGTGGCGGTCCTCAGTTCCTCGATCGGGAGCGGGGTGGAGCTGCCGCCGGGCGTGGTTCCGCTGGAGGCCACCTTCCCGATGAGCCGCTATTTCCGCGCCTTCGACCTAGCCGTCTCCGCGGCGGGCTACAACGCCTTCCACGAGCTGGTGGCGTTCGCGGTCCCCTCGCTGTTCGTGCCGATGCCACGCCAGACCGACGATCAGCCCGCGCGGGCGAGCTGGGCGGAGCGCGTGGGGGCAGGGGTGGGGGTCGCCGGGCCCGCCGACACCGAGCTTGGGGGCGGCCTTCAGCGTCTGCTGGACGAGGGGGAGCGCGAGAGGATGGTCGATCGCTGTCGTGAGCAGTTCGCCGGCGGCGGCGCGGAGCGGGCCGCCGGCGAGATTCGACGAATCCTCGAGGGGAATCCCAGTCGCTCGCCGCTCGCCGACCCCGACCCGCTTCGACGCTGGCTGCGGATGTCGGCGCACCCGGTCGGACCGACGCTGCCGCTGGCGGCCGCGCTGACCGCGCGTGATCTGATCCGCCACCCGGAACGGCGGCGTCCGCGGGCGCTGGTGTTGGCCTTCGAGCTCGATCCTGGAACCGTAGACCGGCAGCTCCGGGCGGTGCTCGAGCGTACCGCGGCGCCGCCGGACCGCGTTCTCGTCCTCACCGATCACGCCGACCTCGTCCCCTTTCGCCAGCGGGGCCTCGGCATCCATCGCGCCCCCGCCGCCGGAGAGGTGGGCCTGGCGGGGGATGACGCCGCCTACGCCGAGGTCCTTGCCGAGGTGGTGGACGCTGCGCTCGCCCCCTGGCGCGGGAGTTGGCCGGTCTACGGCATCGGCCAGTGGTTCGAGCGGGAGGCCGGCCCGATTCCGGGAAGAGCGGCTGAGTTCGAGGTCGACAGCCGCCCGCTTGAACTACCCTCGTAGGAGCATGGAGACCCTCCCCGCCAGCGGGTCCGATGTCGCTGACCGCGGCGCCGGTGCCGGTAAGCAGCCATCGCCTCCGGCCCGCCGGGGCGCGGAAGGAGAGCTTTGCCTGCCGAACCTGATCATCATCGGCGCGCAGAAGTGCGGCACCAGCGGCCTCCATTACTACCTCAGCCTCCACCCCGAGGTCTCGATGTCGAATCCCAAGGAGCTCAACTTCTTCATAGCTGAGCGCAACTGGCCACGCGGGCTCGAGTGGTACTCCCGGCACTTCGATCCCCGCGCCACGGTCCGCGGCGACGCCTCCCCCAACTACACCTCCTTTCCCAACCACACCGGCGTGCCCGAGCGAATGAAGGAGGTGGTCCCCGAGGCGCGACTGATCTACATCGTCCGCGACCCGGTCGAGCGGATCGCCGCGCACTGGGTCCACAACTACGCCAAGCGCCGCGAGAAGGGAAGCATGCGGGAGACCTTGCTCCATCCCAACACCTCTTACGTCTCTCGCAGCAAGTACTACATGCAGCTCCGCCACTTCCTCGACCACTTCCCCTCCGAGCAGATCCTGGTGTTGGATAACTCCGACCTCCGCGATGACCGCGAGGCGACGCTGAGGCGGATCTTCGAGTTCCTGGGGGTCGCCCCCGACTTCTCCCACCCCAAGTTCGAACAGCTCCGCCACTCGACCTCGCGCAAGAAGCGGGCGACCAAGCTCGGGATGCGGATCCAGCGGATGAGCAAGACCAAGCTCGGCAAGCGCCTTCCTCGTCGCGCCTGGCTCGCCCTCGATGTCGCCTTGCCGCTGTCGAAGCCGATCGGCCGTCCCTCGATCGAGGAGGTGCGCGAAGCCTTGGGTCGCGAGGTTCTCGAAGTCCTCCACCAGGACGCCGACCGCCTCCG
>JBPCOO010000117.1:0-6461 GCA_051000155.1 Solirubrobacterales bacterium
AGTGGCTGACCGCGTTCTCGATCGCCGCGAACGGCTCCGGGCTCATCGGCTGGCCGGTGGCGTCGATCTCATCCCGGTACATCTCGGCGAGCGTCGCGGCGAGGTTGTCGCAGACCTGCTCGCGCGAAACCTCGCCGGAGGCTGGACAGACGAAGGTGTAGCGGTGGGGCGAATCGGCGTGACGTCGCTTCAGCCGCTCCACCAGATCCGGAGAGTTGACCGTCTGGGTGGCGACCACGAGGGTGTGGGTGACGTCGCGGCGGATAGCATCGTCTTGGATCCGCACCGGGACGTGAACCACCGGCGCCTCGTAGCGGCTCTTCGCCGTCTCCACCAGGTCCCGGCGGAGGAAGCCGATGCGGGACTCCTGCAGCGCCGAGATCAGGATCACGGCGGGATCGAAAGCGCGAACCGCGTCATCGAGAGCCAGCAGCGGGTCCTCGTCGAGCACGCTCGCGGTCGACTCGATGCCGAAGTCGTGCAGCACCGCCTGGGTGACGTCGACCCGGCTCTGGGCCGCGGCGCGAATCTCGGTCGCATCGACGATCTGCCCGGCCGCCGGCTGGTTTTGAGGTGCGGCCAGGGCAACGTGCTCCGCCCCGGCGTCGACCCGCTCACGAATCTCACCCAGCAGCTTGCGCCCGCCTGCGACCTCGTTGAGGAAGGCGAGGACGGTGCCGCCCCCGCTGGCGGAGGGGTCCCCTTGCCGCGTCGCCGCAACCATCTAGCCCCCTCCCCCACTGCCGGCCCCAACGGCTTCGCGGTCGCGCTGGCCGGTCTCGACATCCTCGTCGAGGTCCTCGGCGAGGATCGCGTGCCGGGCGCCCGGTACGCCGAACTCGTAGGGACCACCGACCACGCGGGGAATCTCGTCGAAGTTGAACACCGGCGGTGGCGAGCTGACCAGCCACTCGATCGTCTTCGCCCGCCAGGGGTTGGCGCCGGCCTTCGGCCCGTAGCGCCAGCTCACGACCATGTTGTAGACGAAAATCAACTGAGCAAGCCCCATGACGAAGCTGGAGATGCTGATGAACAGGTTCCAGTTGCCGAACTGTGCCGCGTAGTCGGCGACCCGGCGAGGCATCCCCTCCATCCCGATCCAGTGCATCGGGACGAAGGTCCCGAGCATGCCGGCCGTGGTCATCCAGAAGTGGACTCGACCGAGCCGCTCGTCGTACATCCGACCGGTCATCTTCGGGAACCAGTGGTAGATCCCGCAGAAGATGGTGAAGACCGAGCCGCCGAAGAGGACGAAGTGGAGGTGGGCGACGACGAAGTAGGTGTCGGAGACGTGGATGTCGATCGGGATCATGCCCAAAATGACGCCGCTGATCCCGCCGATGACGAAGGTGATGATGAACCCGAGCGCGAACAGCATCGAGGTCGACTCGATGTGCAACTTGGAGTCGAACAGGGTTCCCAGCCAACTGAATATCTTGATACCGGTCGGCACCGCGATCAGCATGGTGGTGATCATCATCGGCACCCGCAGCCAGGCGAACATGCCGGCGACGAACATGTGGTGGGCCCAGACGGCGAAGGACAAGACGACGATCCCGAGCAGCGCCAGCGCCATCAATCGGTAGCCGAAGATGGTCTTGCGGGCGTGGGTCGATATGACCTCGCTGACGATGCCGAAGCCGGGCAGCATCATGATGTAGACCGCCGGATGCGAGTAGAACCAGAAGATGTGCTGGTAGCTGATGACGTCGCCGCCCGCCGCGTTCTGGAAGAAGTTGGTGCCGAGCACGCGGTCGAACAGGACCATGAACTGGGCGCCGGCGATGAAGGGGGTGGCCGCGACCACCAGCAGCGAGGTCGAGAGGTTCGCCCAGACCAGCAGCGGCATCCGCCAGAAGTTCATCCCCGGCGCGCGCATGGTCACGATCGTCACCAGGAAGTTGAGCGCGGTCGCGATCGAGGATGCGCCCGCGAACTGCACTCCCAGGTTGAAGAAGGACTGCCCGAGCGGTGCCCCTGTGGAGAGCGGCGCGTAGCCGGTCCAGCCCGCGTCGAAGGCACCGCCGGGAACGACGTAGGAGCTCAAGAACATGATCGCCGCCGCCGGCAGCATCCAGAAGCTGAGCGCGTTCAGCCGCGGGAAGGCCATGTCGGGAGCGCCGATCATCAGCGGCAGCACGTAGTTGGCGATCCCGGCGAACACCGGAATGATGAAGAGGAACATCATGAACGCCGCGTGGGTCGAGAAGAGGCCGTTGAAGACCCCCGGATCGACTAGCTGAGTGCCCGGCTGGGCGAGCTCGGCCCGCATCACCATCGCCAGCATGCCGCCGATCAAGAAGAAGGCGAAGGTCGAGCAGATGTACTGGATCCCGATCACCTTGTGGTCGGTGTTGAACTTGAAGTAGTCCTTCCAGCCAACGGCGCCGTGGTTGGAGTGATCCTCGGGGATCGTCGGCTTGCCCGCGGCCCAGCGGAACCAGTAGTCGAAGGCGCCGAAGCCGATCAGCCAGCCGAACGGGGCGAGGATCGCGGGGACGATCACATGCGGGTAGCCGGTCTGCTCGGTCTGGAACAGCTCCAGCCCGCTGAGGGCGCGGAGGCCGATCACCAAGCCGAAGCCGAAGGCCACGGCAATCGCCGAGCCGATCATCGCGCGGGTCCAGCCCGGGTTCTTGATTGCTGCGCTCACGGCCCTACCTTCCTTACTTGTCCTCGGCGATGCTGCCGGCGCCCTCGACCAGGCTACCCGCCCCCTGGCCGCCGCCGACACCGGTTGAAACCTTGCCCTCGGGCGTGTCAGGCTGGGTCGCCACCCAGGCGTCGAATTCCGCTTGCGACTCCACCTTGGCCACGGCTCGCATGATGCTGTGGCCGATGCCGCAGAGCTCGGCGCAGATAACCGAGTAGGTGCCCTCGACGTCGGGGGTCACGCGGAGGATGTTGTCGATGTCCGGGTCGCCGTCGATGTCGGCTCCGGGAACCATGTCCCGCTTGACTCGCCATTCCGGCACCCAAAAGCTGTGGAGCACGTCGAGCGCGGTGAGGTGCAGCTCCAACTGGGTGCCGCTGGGGACGTGGAGCTCGGTCGAGCTCTTGCCCGCATCGGGGTAGTCGAAGCGCCAGGCGAACTGCTGGGTGTAGGCGTCGACCCGCATGGTCGGACCATCCGCTCTGGCCTCGATGTCGTCGAGCACCACCCAGGAATAGACGCCGAGGAAGAGGACGATCAGGGTCGGGATCAAGGTCCAGACGATCTCCAGCTTGGTGTTGCCGTGGATCGGCTCGCCATCACCCTCGTCCCCCGGCTTTACCCGATACTTCCGGATCGCGTAGCCCATCATCACCATGACCACGGAGAAGACGAACGAGCTGAGCACGATCGTCACATTCAGGAGCTGATCGATCGGTCCGGCCTCGACCGAGCCCTGGAGCCCGTTCCAATCGGGGATCAGCATGATCACCGAGATGACCACGGTGAGCAGCAGCGCCAGGCCGGCGAGACGCAGAAAGGTTTGCCGAGTCATGTCCTTCATCTGACCCGGGGCATTCTATTGAGTGCGCGGTCGAAACGGTCGATGGACCGAGCTCGGCGATTTGATAGGGCTGCACGCCCCCCTCAAGCGAGCTCGGAGTCGTCGGGCACGCGCGAGAGCTCGGTCAGCCGACCGGCCGAGCCGGCGATCACGCCGCCGGCCACACCCTCCCAGCTCCAGCGCTCGGTGACCGCGCGGCGGAGCGAGCGCCGGGCGTGCTCCCGCTCGACCCCCTCGAGGCCGAACCAGCGCTCCAGACGCGCGGAGATCGTGGCGATGGCCTCCGGCCCGAGCTCGAACGAGGTTAGGCCGGCGGCCGCGGCGGGTAGCTCCTGCTCCAGCGCCGCCGCTACCTCGGCCAGGCCGGAGTGGCGGGCACAGATCGGCAGGGCACCGGTGGCGGCGGCCTCCGCGGCGACCATTCCGAAGGCCTCGGGGAAGGTGCTCGGGACGACCATCGCGCCGGAGCCGCGCACGGCCTCGGCGACCTCGTCGTGGGTGAGTCGTCCGGCGAACGAGACCGAGTCCGCCAACCCGCCGCCGACGGCATCGAGGTAGCCGTCGGGAGGGTCGGCGAGAAAGTCCGAGAGCATGCGCAGCGGCGCCTCCTCGTCGCCGTGGCCCTCGAGCCCGCGGCCGCGACGGGCGATATCGCGGGCCGTCTCCAGGTCGCCGGTCGCCAGTGCGGACCAGAGCCGCTCGAGGGGCTCTCGGTAGGCACCGAATCCGCCGACGAGCAGGTGGGCACCCGGGTGGGCGGTGGCAAAGATCGGCCAGGCGGCCAGCAGCAGGTCTAGTCCCTTGGAGACGATCAGCTTGCCGACGAAGATCACCCGGGGGCCCTCGGCCTCGGCGTAGGCCGTGAGCGCCCGCCGCGCCGCGGCCGGATCGCGGCCGAAGGAGGCTGCGGGCGCCTTGTCGCCGGAGGATGGATCGCCGCCCGCGCTCTCCGCCGCCCCCCCGGCGGACACCCGGCCGCCCGCCGGCTCGATCGAGGCCGCGAGCTCGCTCAGCAGCTCACTCCGATCGCGATCGGCGGGGGCGAAGCGCTCCACCTCCACCCCGGGCGGCCCGAGTCGCGTCTTCGCCTCGATCGAGGGATGATCGAGCGTCTCCCAGAGGCTCTCGGCGGTGTGGCGGGAGCCGACCAGGACGGCGCTGGCCGCCTCGAGGCCCTCGATTGCATACGGCAGGAACCGCGGGTGGGGTTTGACCGTGTAGGAGAGGGCGCTGCCGTGGATCTTGGCGGCGAACTCGAGCCCCGCCCGGGCCAGGATCAGCGGCCCCATCACGAGGTGGTTGGAGAGTGCGGCGTCCACCCCCCCGGCCCGCTCGGCCACCTCGCGGGCCGCGGCGACGTTGGCGTCGATGTAGCGGGCGAGCTCGCTCTCGGCCAGCTCGGGATAGGGACGGGCGTCGAAGCCCTCGTAGGGATCGGCTACGTAGACGGGAAGTATCCGCCCGATGTCGGGCGTGTAGGCGACGATTTCTCCGCCCCGGGAGCGCGGGCTGCGGTCGAGCCGCCGGACCTCGAGCTCGCCCCCCTCCCAGGATCCGAAGCCGTCGATCCACTCGTAGTCGGGGGCGTTGCGGTCCTGGCAGAGCAGGTGGACGCGGTGCCCCATCCGCGCCATCGCCTGGGCGACCTTGGCGGTGTAGACGTTGCTGCCGGTGCCCTCGAGGAGGTAGCCGTGGAAGATCAGGATCTCGATCGGACCATTGTGGCGGCAACCGCCGAGCGCGGCCGATAACCTTCCCGCCGTGGCACGCAAGCAAACCTTCAGACTCCGCGCACCCGGCTCCGGGCGAGAAGCCCTGGTCGAGGCCTCCCCCGACGGGGTCTACGTCGACCGTGAGACCGGCGAGGAGCTGAAGCCGGTGACCCGGGTGCTGCCCCTCTCTTCCTCTGAGTCGGCGCTTTTGCGCAGCCCCGAGAACCTGCGCGAGTGCCGCCGATGCAAGCAGCTGATCGGGTTGGACCTGAGCGACTGTCCCCACTGCGGCTTGCGCCAGGAAGCGACCAACGGCGAGCAGTGAGCTGCCGGCGGGCGGCACTCCTCGGGGCCGTGGCGCTGGCGTTCGGCGTCGGCGGCGCCGGCTGTAGCGACGATGAGGAGCCGACCACCACCTCGAGCTCTTCCACCACCTCGACTACCGATACCTCCTCCACCACTTCGACCACCCCCGAGCGCGAGCCGGAGGCGACCACGACCGCTCCTCCCACCGGCGGCAGCGGCGAGGGGGGCTCTGGATCGGGATCCGCCCCGGGGGGGAGCGGCGACGCCGGCGGGCCCCAGCCCGAGGACAACGAGGACAACGACCTCCCCCCTCCCCCGGGTAGTCCCCAGGAGGCTTTCGAGCAGGCCTGCGAGGAAGATCCCGGAGCCTGCGGTTAGACCCGCGCGGCGTGGCGCGGAACCCCGGGTCCGGGGTCCCCGCGGGACCGGGTCGTCGGAACGCTCTAGCGCGCGGCGAGGCCGCCGCCGGGTACGACCGTGGCGCCACCCTCTGACGCCGACGCGCTCACCCGGTTCCTCTTGCCCTTGCCGCCGCCGTCCTTGCCCTTGCCGCCGTCCTTGGGGTCGGGGACCATGAATGCCTTGTAGAGGATCTGGGCACCGGAGTAGACGCAGCCGTACTTCTTGGTGGAGCCGGTCTTGGTGTGGGGCTTGCTGAGCTTGGTCAGGTTGCTGTCGTCGACGGAGCCGTCGTCTCTGCGAGTGACCTCACAGCGGTCATCCTTGCGGCTGGCGCGCCAGAGGTTCTGGTCGGAGAGGGAGGATCTGCCGCCCGGCTTGGCGAGGGCGAAGTTAGTAGCCCAAGTGGGCGTAGAGAGAGCGATGATGCTGCCCTTTTTCACCTTCAACGGCTTACCCAGCGTGAACAGCGGATTCTGGCCTAGCCAGGGGTCCAGCTCGACTATCGGACTCTTCTTCACCAGCTTGAACCGGCCGCGCCCCTGCT
>JBPCOO010000231.1:0-3083 GCA_051000155.1 Solirubrobacterales bacterium
TCGGCACCCGGCTCGCACGCAACCGACCGCAGCTACTCTCCACGTCCCACTCCTCGGGGCCGCTGGTGATCGCGATCCTGATCTGCCTCGGGATGGCGGCTCTCGCCGCCCAGATCGGTCTCGCGGCCATCATCGGCGCCTTTCTCGCCGGGATGATCCTGGCCGAGACCCGCGATCAGCACCCGCTGCGCCCTGCTAGCGGTAATCACCCTCGCGGCTGTTTGCGGTGGTCGTGATGATGTCGATCCTGACCACGTTGATGGCGCCTCCCCTGCTGCGCAGGGCCGCAACCGGGTTGGAGGATCGGGACTCCGGCGCAACCGCGAACTCGCAGTTGAGCACCACATAGGTGTCGAAGTGCGAACTCACCCCGGCGTGGTCGCCCTCGACGGCGGTCAGCGACGCGCCCGCCGTCGCAGATCCAAGGCGACGATCACGCCGGAGATCGCGGCCAAGGTGAGGGTCGGCCGCAGCGAGATCTCCCCGCGTCGGTAGAGCTCCCACCAAGCGATCTGATCGAGCGCCTGCACTGGCAGAAAGAGCTCGCGCGCGGTCTCGTTGCCCCGCAGGGCGAGGCCACAGATAGCCGCCGTGCGGATCGCGAACAGGCGCCAGCCGAGGACGGCTGCGGGGCTCACCTGATCCGGATCGATGCCGACGATCCGCATCATCAGCCGCGGGGCGAAGGTCGCCATCGCCGAGGCCGTCGTCCCGACCGCGGCCATGCCCTTGACCTCCGGGCCGACCCCCGAGGCTCCGTCGCCGACGACGCCACCGCCGGGGGCGCCGCCGTGGACCGCGCCGCTCACTAGCCACCGCGGGCGGTGGCATAGCCCGCGCCGTAGCTGCGCTCGAAGGCGGCCGAAGTGGTGCCGCCGTCCTCGGTGAACCGCGCCGCCGAGTTGAGGCGGCGGATCAGATCCTCGTGGACGCCTGCGGTCTCCGAGGCAGCCTCCTCGGCCGCGCCGAGGAGGTAGCCGAGCCGCGCCGCGGCATCATCACGGTCGGCGCGGGTATCGGCCTCCCGCGCGGTGACGTTGAGCTGGGTGGCGACGGTGATCATCGCCTCCCCTACCGTGTTCAGCTCGCCCGGCGGCTGCTCGCGCACCAGACAGTCCTGGAGCGGCACCTCGCCTCCGATCAGCGCGGTCGTGGACTCTGCCTGCAGGGCCTCGACGATCGGCTTGGGACCGGAGAGGCAGGCCGTCGGGGTGGTCTCGACCTCCTCGCCGCACCCGCCGGCCCAGGCCAGGGCCAGGAAGGCGGCGAGGGTTCCGGGCAAGAGCTTCATATATGTCAAGGCTAGCCAGCGTCCCGCCCGCCCACGGGACGGTCCTACAATCCCGCCTCCCGATGGCCTCCTACGAACCAGTAGATACCTCCCAGTCGTTCCCCGACCTCGAGGAGCGGGTGCTGGAACGCTGGCGCGAGGCGAAGACCTTCGAGCGGCAGCTGGAGAAGAGCGCCGGCGGCGAGGTCTGGAGCTTCTACGAGGGCCCGCCTACGGCCAACGGCAAGCCGGGCTCCCACCACGTCCTCAGTCGCGTGTTCAAGGACGTCTATCCGCGCTACCGAGCGATGTGCGGCTACGACGTCCCGCGCAAGGCCGGTTGGGACTGCCACGGCCTCCCGGTCGAGCTGGAGATCGAGAAGGAGCTGGGGATCTCGTCGAAGGAGGAGATCGAGGAGTTCGGCATCGCCGAGTTCAACCAGCGCTGCCGTGACTCGGTCCTCCGGTACGTGGACGTCTGGAACAAGCTGAGCGAGCGGATCGGCTTCTGGGTCGATCTCGACAACCCCTACGTGACCATGGACAACGACTACATCGAGTCGGTCTGGTGGTCGCTGCGTCAGCTCTGGGACAGGGACCTCTTGTATGAGGGCCACAAGGTCGTCCCCTATTGCCCACGGTGCGGGACGGCGCTGTCGTCGCACGAGGTGGCCCTGGGATACAAGGACGTCGTTGATCCATCGGTGTATGTACGGCTGCCGATCACCGAGGCCTCGGGCGACGGGGTCGAGGTCGGCGATGAGCTGATCGTCTGGACCACCACCCCATGGACCCTGATCTCTCACGCGGCAGTGGCCGCGGGGGCCGAAGTCACCTACGTCCGTGCGAAGGCGGCTGGTAGCGACCACATCTCAGTGGTCGCTGAAGCCCTCGCGGAGAAGGTCCTCGGCGAGGGCTATGAGGTGCTCTCCAAGGTCTCCGGCTCAGACCTCGAGGGCACGCGGTATGAGGCGCCGTTCGGATACATCTCCGGCTCCGACTTCGGCCCCCATGGCCACAGCGTCCTGCTGGCCGACTTCGTCACCACCGAGGACGGGACCGGCCTCGTCCACACAGCGCTCGCCTTCGGCGAGGACGACTACCGCCTCGGCGAGTCCTACGGGATGACCCTGCAGAACCCGGTCAACCTGGACGGCACCTACGACCAGCGGGTCCCCGACTTCCAGGGCAAGCTCGTCTACGAGCACAACCCGGAGATCGTCGCGGCGCTGGAGCGAGCGGGCAAGCTCCACCGGGCGGTCGACTACGAGCACTCCTACCCGCACTGTTGGCGCTGCGACACGGCGCTGATCTACTACGCCAAGGCCTCCTGGTACGTTCGCACCACCTCCGTCCGCGGCCGGATGCTGGAGGAGAACGAGCGGATCGGCTGGCGGCCGGAGTCGATCAAGCACGGCCGCTTCGGCAAGTGGCTCGAGGGCAACGTCGACTGGGCGCTGAGCCGCGACCGCTACTGGGGAACGCCCCTGCCGATCTGGGAGTGCGCCGCCGAGGACTGCGACGGCCGCTTCTGCGCCGGCTCGGTCGCCGACCTGACCCAGCGCGGCGCCGAGATCCGCGAGGACGAGCTCGACCTCCACCGCCCCTACATCGACGAGATCCGCCTCGACTGCTCCGACTGCGGCGGTCCGATGCAGCGAGCCAAGGCAGTGATCGACACTTGGTACGACTCGGGCGCCGTCCCCTTCGCCCAACATCACTACCCGTTCGAGAACAAGGAGGAGTTCGAGCGCTCCTTCCCGGCCCAGTTCATCTGCGAGGCGATCGATCAGACCCGCGGCTGGTTCTACTC
>JBPCOO010000295.1:0-4482 GCA_051000155.1 Solirubrobacterales bacterium
ATCCGGAGCTGTGCGAGGCGTATGGTGTCGAGGTGACGTCCGCCGCCACGTTTCAGGAAGCGGCGCGGGAGATCGCCCGCTCGCAAGGGCTGAGCTGGGAGTGGACGCTCGACGGCGAGACGGTCACTATCACCGTGAAGCCGGAGGCCGGGTAGGTGGCGATCACGGTCGGGGTGGCCCGAATTGGATTGCACCTGGGCGAGGCGTTTTCGCTCAAGGACAAGCGGAAGGTGGTCCGCTCGATCACGCGGTTGGTGCGCAACCAGTTCAACGTCGGGATCGCCGAGGTCGAGGACCTCGACGACCTGCGGATCGCGACCCTGGCGATCACCTGCGTCAGCAACAGCGCCCCCCACGCCGACGAGATGCTGGCAAAGGTAATCCGCTTCATTGAGAACCGGGTCGAGCAGGGCGTGGTCGAGGAGATCGAGACGGAGCTGATTCCGTGGGGGTGAGGATTACTATGGAATCCGGGTATATGCGGGTTCTATGAAATCGCGGTGCCCTGGCCGCGTGGGATTGAAATCCCCGCGCTCAGTCAGATGAGCCGGCGGAAGACCGGCTGGTGAGAGGCTCGGGCATCATCCATTACCGGAACGACGTAGAGTTGCATCTGGGGCGAAACCTCGGCAGCGGGCGATCTCATCGGCGCAACGGACTACTCGACCTTTGGCGAACCGCGCGGGGCGAGTGGCACCGGAACCACCACCCCGTTCGGCTTTACCGGCGAGCAGACCGACCCGACGACCGGGCGGGTCAACCTCCGCGCCCGGCAGGACGCGCTGGGACCCGGCCGCTTCCTCGGCCACGACACGGTGCTGCCGAACGCGCCGGGGACGCAGGGGTTCAATCCGTACGCCTACGCGGCGAACAACCCGACGAGCTGGACCGACCCGAGTGGGCACGCGGTGCGCGGCTTTGCGTCCGGTGGTGGCGGTGGTGCTCGACCCGATCCGAGCGTGACGCTGCGCGACTTTGGGTGCGGGGCGCTCGGCGGGCTGGTCGGGGTCTTCATGTGCCTGGTGGCGGCGTTCCTGTGGGTGGCGTGGGTTGTTGAGTGTTACCGCTACGGCTATGGCGAGTGCGCCAGCCCGTTCCTTGCGGCGGGGGAGTTCACGAAGGCGTGGAAGTCGGGGAGGGAGTTGAGAGGGGCGATCTGGGGCTGGCCGTCGAAGCCCCATGTGAGCTTTAGTGCTGGCCCGAGCTCGCTGGAGGATGCGACCGGTGGTGGTGGCGGTGGGGCTGGTGCCCCGCCTGTCGTTCCAATGCCAGACTTCAGCGCCGTGGGGCGAGGAATCAAATGGGTAATCTTCACCGTGGCAACCGTGTTGGTGGTGGAGCGTGAGGTCAATGTCGACATTGAAGTCTACTGTGTGCCTCCCGCGGTCGAACCGACTCCGGAACCGACGCCGCAACGCAGTCCCACGGAGCAGCCCATCGGACCGCCAGTCCCCGTTGAACGCGCTACTGGAACCGAGGAAGCTCGAGAGAAGAACTGGGTCGTGCGAGCGGGTGTTGCCACTGCTGATCAGCTCCAGCGAGGGAGTGCGGAGCACGGTGGTGTACCAGGTTTATTCGGATTCTCGGTACAGTACCAGCCAGGGTTAACGATTCAGCAGTTGGCGACTGCCGGGCAATTTCCCCACGCGCAGATGAGCGTTGCTACTGACGTAGAGTTATTTGCCGCCGCAGCGGCCGGAGGTGATCCAGGAGTGCGACTCGTGCCGAGTCCCGGACGTGGGTATCATCATACGGTCGCAGTGCCTTCGCCCATGCCCTCGAACTTAGCTCAGGCGTTAAGCGCCGTGTTTAGACAGCGTCCCAATCCCGCGGTGCGCGGTGGATAGAATAAGGAGACGGTATCGTGGAGCGAATATCGGTCGACTTCAATACCATGATGATGGATCCTGAGGCGCGCGTGCTGTTGCCCACCCATATGGTGCCGAAGATTCTGCCGGCTTTGCGGCCGGGACTGCGGGTGTCTTTGTACGACGAGACGCTTGAGGTCGAAGCCGTGGTGGAACAGGATGACCGCTACCGGGATCGATGGTGGGCACGGCCGGACGTGTCGACCTACCGGGACTTGCCGTATCTAGCGGATACGGACCGCTAGCGTTTGTGCTGGTCTCCGCTCCTGATTGCCGGGCGGAGCCAATGGCGTCTCCGTGAGCCGCGGCCGCGTCGCCCGATAGTCTCGAGGAACGTCTTAGCTTTATCCAGACGCTGCACTACAATCCGAAATTAGACAATATAGGCCCAGACTATTACGTCGAACCGTGGCAGTTGCCGCAGTTCAATGCACTTTCCACAGCCAGCGTCCATCCTGGCTATTACTTGCAGTCGTCTTGACGCGACCCCCAACCGCTCGGGGCTTACTGGAAAAGGCGAACCATGATTCACGCGACGGACCGCAATCCGTTTGTCACCGCGCGGCTCTATGTCATGTCCACGCTCGGTGGTGGGTACAGCCATTGGAAGCTTTCTGGATACCGGGCGCACTGGTTCTTCCGGGATTCGGAGGGCGTCGATACCGGGCATGATGGTGCCGTGCTGCTTCCGGAAGGCCAGCGGCTCGAACCGGGAGAAAGCCGGGATGCAACGATTTGTCCGTTTGCACCACACTTCTGGGAGGACCTGAAGGAAGGCGATGTGATCGAGATGTGGGATAGCCATACGGTCGGCGTTGCGACCATCATCGAGCCGCTGGTCACACCGTGACAGCGCGCCGATGTCCGGTGACTGCCCGACATGCGGACTGAGGTCTACGACGGGGTGAAGCGGTTCATGTAGGGCGGCGCGTGACCCGATGGTTGCCCATCGTTATGATGGCGGCGGCGGGGGCGGCTGGTTCGTTGGTGCGCCAGCGCCTTGGTCGCTCGGCGTTTGTGTTGGGAGCTCAGTCGGGGCTAGGGTCGCGGCTTCGGTGGGAGCCGGGGTCGCGGTGGCGGGTTCGGTTGGTACGGGCGTCGGGGTTTGACCGCCGGTGTTGTCCGTGGTCGTGTTGCCCGCGGGTTCTGACGGGAGCGGAACGAGGCGCAAGACCGCGCTCAAGCCGGCGTCGGTGATGAGGAGGCTGCCGTCGGGGGCCGAGGTGATGCCGAGGGGGCCGTCAAGCGGCACGTTGTTGATGGCATCAAGGGTTTCAACGATGGTGCCGTCGCTGTTGAGGACGATCACGCTGCCCGTGGCGCGGGAGGTGGCGTAGAGCATCCCGTCCGGGCCGAAGGCGAGGTAGGGCTCGAAGTACTGCTGGCCGTCCCAGGCCGGTACCGGCCACTGGGTGATCGGCTGGCCGTTTGGCTGGAAGATCGAGATCCGGGCGTTGCCGGAGTCGGCAACGTAGATGCGGCCTTGGGGACCGGCGGCGATGCCGACCGGCTCCAATAATCTGCCCGGCTCGCTGCCCCAGCCGCCGAAGACCCGGCGGAAGGAGCCGTCCAGTCCAAAGACCTGGACCCGTTCGTTGCCGGTATCGACGACGTAGATTTCGTCGTTGAGGATCATCACGTCCCGTGGACCGAAGAAGAGACCAGGGCTCTGCTCCAGCGTCACCGGATCGTCGCCGAGGTCGGTCCGTTCGCCGGGGGCGCCGATCTCGCGCACCAGCGCGCCGTCGGCGCCGAGTCCGACGACCCGGTGGTTCCAGGTGTCGGCGACATAGACGACGCCGTCGGGCCCGATGGTGATACCGGCCGGGCCGAGGATCGCGCCGTTTTCGAGGACGAGCGAGCCGAATTGGATGCCGCCGGGCGTATCCTCGCCGCCCCAGGAGCCGATATACGTGCCGGCGGCGTCGAAGCGGTCGACCTGGAGATTGCCGGAATCGACGATGTAGGTCTCGTTGCTCGCCGGATCGACGGCGACGCCGCGTGGCTCGTTGAACTGGACCCGGCCGGTGCCGGGGCCGACCCGGTCGAGCAGACCGTAGGGCCCACTGCTGGGGAAGAGCCGGCTGGCGATCTCCTGGTTGAAACCGACTTCCACGGTCTGGGCCGGTGGCAACGCCGCGATCTCGCGATAGAGGAGGAAATCGATCCCATCCAGCCACCGCGTCGGGAGGACGATGTCGAGGAAGATGTCTCCCAAGTCGGGGGTGGTAAACGCGGCGGGTACGCGGTTGAGGTACGGGTACTCCCGCGGCGTGTAGCCAGCCCCGGGCAACCCGGTCTCGTCCGGCGCGATCGCCACTTCGGCGTTCGCGGTCTGAACCTGTCCTGGCGCGGTGACGGCAACGTCGGTGAAGCGGCGGAAGTACCAGCGATACGGCCATTGGACGCGCTGGTCGAGAGCGATGCGCAGCCCATAGGTACCGAACGGGTCGCGGACGGACGAGCGGTCGATGCTGACGTCGCGGGAGAGGCGTTGCAACCGCTCGACGAGCGGTCCAACCGCGCCGGTGGCCGTTTCCTGGGCGAGGAACTCCGTTCCCTCGTTGGCGCGGAAGTAGGCCAGCCCCGTGGTGGTCCGGAGGGTGAATGCGCC
>JBPCOO010000115.1:0-4539 GCA_051000155.1 Solirubrobacterales bacterium
AGCTCGGAGGCCAACTCCTCGAGTGGCTCGGGACTGCGGGCGGCGAGGATCAGCCGGTAGCCCTGCGCGGATGCCCTGCGAGCGGTCTCTGCGCCGATTCCGGTGCTCGCCCCGGTGATCAGCATGGTGCGGTCGTTGCTCATGTCGCTATGTCTATCAGGGCAGGGGATCTGAGCTCCGGGGCCCCCCTCGGTTGCCGCCTCTTTGCCCCGGTGCCGGATCGCCACCGATATCCGTTGAAGCCGGGTGGCTCACCCTGCGATAATTCCGGCCCGCCCATGGACCCCCGGAAGAAACGCCAGATCCGCCTCGTGGTTGCGCTCAGCACCGCCGTCCTGCTCGCGGTCGCCCTGATCTACACCTCCTTCAGCGCCTCGACCGCGGCGATCGAGCCATCCGAGCTGATGGCCGTCAACTCCTCGGGCACCTCCTACGACGTCACCGGCAAGGTCGCCGACGGCTCGGTCGAGCGCGGGCAACAGCTCCGCTTCGAGATCGCCGATCGCGACGGGGGGGAGGCGGTCCCGGTGGTCTATGACGGAATCGTCCCCGACCCCTTCCGCGAGGGACGCGAGGTGATCGTCACCGGTGCGCTCGAGGGCGGCACCCTGGTCGCCGAGAAGGACAGCCTGATCACCAAGTGTCCGTCGAAGTTCGAGGAGGAGTTCTCCGATGACCCCAACGTGATCATCGAAGGCGCCTGAGGCGATGACGAGCCAGACCGCAGCGCCGGCGCTTCCCGGCGCCCCGGGGAGCGGACCGGCGTGAACCAGCTCGGCGCCGCCGCCCTCGCCGCCGCCCTGCTGACCGCGATCTTCGCGGTGGTCGCTGCGCTGATCGGCACCCGCGGGGACCAGCGCTGGGTCGACGCGTCCCGGCGGGCCGTCTACGCGCTGTTCGCGCTGCTATTGACCTCCGTGGTCTCGCTCGAGGCGGCGTTCCTGCGGACCGACCTCACCGTCAGCCTGGTCGCCAACAACAGCTCCACCTCCACCCCCACGCTCTACAAGCTGACGGCGATGTATGGGAGCCAGGCCGGCTCGCTGCTGCTGTGGGCGTTCGTGCTCAGCGCCGCCGCCTCGGCGGTGCTGGCGATCACCCGCGGAAAGCATCGCGAGGTGGTCCCCTGGGCGACCGCGGTGATCGCCGGGATAGCCACCTTCTTCGTCGCGATGATGATGGCGGGGACGATCTTTCCCGCCGCCGACACCTATCCGTTCGCCGCGCTCGCCAACCCCCCGGCCCAGGGCGCTGGACTGAATCCGTTGCTGCGCCACCCGGCGATGGCCATCCACCCGCCGATGCTCTACATGGGCTACGTCTTCTTCACGATCCCGTTCGCGTTCGCGATCGGCGCGCTGATCACCCGGCGCCTGGATGCGAGCTGGATCCGCTCCACCCGCCGCTTCGCCCTGGTCGCCTGGACCTTCCTCTCCGCCGGGCTCGCCCTCGGAGCGTTCTGGTCCTACGCGGAGCTTGGCTGGGGGGGTTACTGGGCCTGGGACCCAGTCGAGAACGCCGCCCTGCTCCCGTGGCTCACCGGCACCGCCTTCATCCACTCGATCATGGTCCAGGAGCGCCGCGGCATGCTCAAGACCTGGAACGTATCGCTCGTGGTCGTCACCTTTGCTCTCTCGCTGCTGGGGACGTTCCTGGTTCGTTCGGGCATCCTCCAGTCGATCCACGCCTTCGGCGAGTCGAAGGTCGGCCCGCCGCTTCTGGCGCTGATCGCGGTCGTCCTCGTCGGCTCGACCCTGCTGATCATCTCCCGCCTCGACGACCTCCGCTCCGAGCGAAGGATCGACTCCCTGCTCAGCCGCGAGTCGATCTTTCTGGTCAACAACCTCCTGTTCGTCGGGCTCGCGGCGATCGTCTTCTGGGGAACCTTCTTCCCGCTGATCAGCGAGCTCTTCACCGGAGAGGAGTCCTCGCTGGCGGCCCCCTGGTACAACCGCTACACGACTCCGGTGGGGATCGGACTGCTGTTCCTGGCGGGGGTCGGACCGTTGGTGGCCTGGCGCCGGGTCAACGTCGCGGCGCTCCGGCGCGCGTTCGCCGTCCCGCTGGTAGCCGCCGCGGTGACGGCGGTCGGGGTGATCGCCTTTGCCGGAGCGGCCTCTGAGCCGTTTGCGTTGGTGCTGTTCGTCGCCGGGGGCTTCACCGTCGCCGCCGTCGGCCAAGAGCTCTGGCGCGGAACCCGGGCGCGGATGAAGCTCAGCGATGTCGATGCGGCCACCGCGTTCGGCAATCTGCTGAGTCGCAACCGCAGGCGCTACGGCGGCTACGTCGTCCACATCGGGATCGCGCTGCTTTTGGTCGGGATCGCCGCCTCCTCGGGCTTTCAGACCTCACGCGACTTCCGCTTGCTCCCGGGGGAGTCGGCCACCGTCGACGACTACACGATCACCTACGTCGAGCCAACCAGCGACATCGACGGAGCCGAGCAGAAGCTCGTCTTCGGCGCGGTCCTGCGGGTCGATCGCGACGGGGAGGAGGTGGCGGTGCTGCGGCCCTCGCGCGAGTACTTCTCTCGTGCCAGCGGCAACTCGACCGAGCCGCTGCGGAGCTTCTTCGAGGGCGAGGCGACCAGCGAGGTCGGGCGGGAGAGCGGACCGACCAGGGACCTCTGGACCGCGATGCAGCCGGATCTGACCGCCTTCGACGAGGCCATCGCCGAGGGCGACGAGGCGCTTGGGAACTTCGCCCGGAAGCTTCCCGCCGACGACCCGCGCACGCCCTTGGTGTTGGCGGGCCTCCAGGGGGACGCGATCCAAGCTCTGGCGCTCAGGTACCTGGAGGAGACGCCCACCGCTGATGTCCGCTTCAACGTCAACCCGTTCGTGATCTGGATCTGGCTCGGCGCGATCGTCGGACTGGGCGGCGCCCTGTTCGCGATCTGGCCGGCGCGCCAGGCCCGCGGTTCGCGGGTCTCCGACCTCTACGCCGCCCGCCTCGCCCGCGATCTCGCCGGCGGCAGCACCTGAGTGGTGGACCGGCGGTGGAGGCCCTGATCGCGATCTTGATCGTCGGCTTGGTGGCGAGCTTCGTCCTGGCACCGCTTCGCCGCTCCCCCGACGCCGGCGACGATCGGGCCGAGGAGGCCTCGCTGGCTGATCTGGAGGCGCGCAAGCAGGCCAAGTACCGCGAGATCCGCGACACCGAACTCGACCACGCCCAAGGAAAGCTCGACGCTGCCGAGTTCGGGCGTCAGAGCGCCGAGCTGCGGGCCGAGGCGATCGAGATCCTCAAGGCTATCGACCGCCACAAGCGGCAAACCGGCGCCCCGGATGCCGGTTGATCTAAGATCTCCGACCGATGGCAACGCTGCTCGGCATAGTCCAGGTCCTGATCTCGCTGATCCTGGTCCTCCTGATCCTGCTCCACTCCGGCAAGGACGCGGGCCTCTCGGGTGCCTTCGGCGTCGGCGGCGGTGGCAGCTCGGTCGGCGGCGGCTCGCTGGTCGAGCGCAACCTGGATCGCTGGACGATCTTCTTCGCGGTGATGTTCGTCCTCAACACCATCGTCCTCCTCAAGATCTAGATCCGGAGCGCGACGGGGTGCGGTCGAGCCACGCAGGCCGCGACCGGTTACTCCGGATCCCCGGTCTGGCGCTGGCGCTGTTGGTTGGCGCGGCAATCGTCGGCTGCGGTGAGGAGCGGGTCTCGGTCCCGGTGGAGGTCGCCACCCTCGAGCCGGTCGGCGAGGCGGACTTCGCCGTCGCCGATCGAGTGCGGACCATCGATCCCCTGTTCGTCGATAGCCGGGCCGAGCGGATGGTCGCGCGGCAGATCTTCGAGCCGCTGGTGAGCCGTCAGAAGGGACCGTTCGGAGAGACCCGGGTTCGGGACGGGATCGCCCGCTCGATCGGGCCCACCGGAGATGGACGCACCTGGGTCGCTCGCCTGCGCCCGGGGGTCCGCTTCACCAACGGCAGCCCGGTCGACGCCGAAGCCGTCACCCTCAACGCTGTTCGCTGGATCGCCGACCCGGCCGGGCAGCGCCGGCTACCGGCGCTCACCGCGGCGTTCTCGCCTCGGCCGGGGCTGGTCCGGTTCGTGCTCTCCGAGCCCGATCCGAGGTTCGCCGAGCGCCTCGGGGACGGTCGCTTCGGCCTGGTGGCGCCGGCGGCGTTGGAGCGCGCCGACGGCGAGCCGGTGGGCTTCGGTGCGGCGGGCGCCGGACCATTCGAGCTGCGGCTGGCGGAGCGGGAGCGCGACCGGGTGCTTTTGGCTCGCAACCTCGACTGGTGGGGCACCCCGGTCGGCCTCGGACCGGGGGTGGACACGCTCGAGTTCGAGACCGTGCCGCTGTCAGCGGCGCGCGCCGACCGACTGTTGGAGGGTCAGGTGGTAGTCGCCGACCAGCTCGATTCGCTCGGGCTGGTCGAGGTCGCCGCGCAGCCGCTGACGGTGACCGTGGGAACGGCGCGAGATCGCTCGGCGGCGATGGGGCTCGAGCGGTCGGTGCGCGGGATCACCGAGACCTCCGCCGACCAGTCGCTCGCCGACGTCTGGCTGACGACGCTGCGCTGAAGGGGGG
>JBPCOO010000168.1:0-3720 GCA_051000155.1 Solirubrobacterales bacterium
CCCGTGATCGCGATCGTCGGGCTGCCGCTTCCGCCGCTGACGCTGCTCAACTAGCCGCGATGCAGATTCTCCGGGAAACGCGCACCGGCCGTGCCGTCGGCCTAGTGCTAATCGCGCTGGCCGCGGCGACTTTGACGGGAATGGTGCTGCTCTGGCCCTCGGGAGATTCGGAGTCGATCGAGGTCGCCGGGATTGCCGGCGAGACGCTTGCGGCCGAGGTCACCCGGGTCGAGGAGCTGCCCTGTCCAGGAGCGGTGCAGGAGAGCTGCTCGCAGATCGACGTCACCCTGGACGCGCCTCCCGCTGGGGCCCCGGAGACCGGCACGATCGAGCTGGGCGGCAGCAACTTCAGTCCCGACATCGACGTCGGGGACTCGGTGCGCGTCACCGCCAACGCGGCGCCCGAGGGTGGCAGTGCGACGCTCAGCCTGGTTGATTTCGAGCGCCGCGCACCGATCGTCTGGCTGGCGCTCGCCTTCGCCGGGTTGGTGCTCGTGTTCGGGCGCCTTCGCGGCGGGCTCTCGTTGATCGGGCTCGCCGGCAGCCTCGCGATAGTGCTGGCCTTCATCGTCCCCGCGATCGCTGAGGGCTCGGAGCCTGTCTTGGTGGCGATCGTCGGTGCGCTCGCGGTCATGCTGGTCACCATCGCGCTCGCGCATGGATTGGGAGTCAAAAGCGCCGCCGCCATGCTCGGGACGGCGGCGAGCCTGATTATGGTTGCTCTCCTCGCCCTAATCTTCACCGAGCTTGCGCATCTGACCGGCTTCAGCTCCGAGGAAGCAACCCTGCTTGCCTCGGATGGATCGATCTCGGTCCAGGGTTTGTTGCTCGCTGGAATGGTCATCGGAGCGCTCGGAGTGCTCGACGATGTGACCGTAAGCCAGTCCTCGACCGTGATCGCGCTACGCTCGGCCAACTCCTCGATGGATGCCCGGGAGCTCTACCGTCGCGCGATCGAGGTCGGGCGCGACCACATCAGCGCCACCGTGAACACCCTGGTCCTCGCCTATGTGGGGGCGGCGCTGCCGGTGCTGTTGATATTCAGCACCGGATCGGTCGGCTTCGGGGAAGCCCTCAACGCCGAGGTCGTCGCCAGCGAGGTGGTGGCCATGCTGGTGGGCTCGATCGGATTGATCGCCGCGGTTCCGATCACCACCTGGCTGGCAACCATGCTTGCGGTGCGCCTACCCGAGGACGCGCTCATCCGCGAAGCGGAGCACGGCCACACCCACTGAGCGGCGGCCCCGACGACGCGCTGGGCTTAACCGACCGAGATGCCGGATCCGAACACGGCGAGTGCCATCAGCATCGCACTGGCGAACTTGAGCCGCCCAGGCGTGACCCATCCCGGCCGCCTCGCAGCGAGGTAGGCTCTGATCCCACTTGCGGAGCTGACGGCTACGACAGCGGTTCCCATGCACTGCATGCACATGGGCGTGAGTCTCGCAGGTTCAGTACCGCACCCGGGAACCGGCGATTCCACAACCCTCGGAACAGCCCGTCCGAGCCCTCGGCCTGCGGGTTCCCCGGCGGATCGCCGAGGTGGCACCGGACCGGCGAAATTTTGATTGCGGTCGACGAGCCCGCTCGACGCCCTGGATCCGCTTTATTCAAGCCGTTTGCGCCGCTTTTTCTTCTTCCTCCGGGTGTGGCTCACACGCGGAAGGTCGCTGGTTCGAAACCAGCCGCGCCCATCTTCGTCCCAAGGCGTCCTGCCGCGTTCGAGCTCGATCGGATCAGGCCTCCAATGACGCGCTCTACTCGGTCTCGGCCTATGTGGCTCACCCACTCGCGGACGGTAGCGTTACCGGTGATGAGCAAGACCCAGTACTACTGCGCTGCCTCACTCGACGGGTATATCGCCGACTCCGGCGACGGCCTCGACTGGCTGACGGGCTACGAGGGCAGCTTCGAGGGCGAGAACGCTGAGCCGGGCCCGATGAGCGAGGGGGGTGCCTACGAGGAGTTCTACGCGGGAGTGGGCGCCGCTATCAGTGGCTCTACCACGTATGAGTTCGTGCTCGGGCATCTCTCCGCCGGCAGTAGCTGGCCGTACGCGGGTAAGCCCTACTGGGTCCTGAGCTCGCGAGACTTGCCGATGCCTGACGATGACGCCGCGGATGTCCGCGTCGTGGATGCCGAGATTCGCGACCTCTACGACGAGCTTGCCGAAGCCGCCGGGCAGGGCAACATCTGGATCGTCGGTGGCGGTGACGTCGCCTCTCAGTTCGCCGATGCCGGACTGTTGGACGAGGTTCTACTCACGGTGGTTCCAGTGGTGCTTGGGACCGGCAAGCCATTGTTCAATCGCCGCCTCGAGGGGGGCGCGATGCAGCTCGTGGGAACGCGGGCCTTCGATACCGGGATGGTCGAGCTGCGGTACGAGATCAGTCGTTTCACCCTCTCCTGACGATGCCCACCGGCCGCTACGCCCCGTCCCCTACCGGGCCCCTGCACCTCGGGAACCTCCGCACGGCCTTGCTGGCGTGGTTGTTCGCGCGGTCGGCCGGCCACCGGTTCGTGTTGCGGATCGACGACCTCGACCCTGACCGCAGCCGGGAGGAGTGGGCGGCGCGGCAACTGGAGGAGCTGACTGCGCTCGGCCTCGAATGGGACGGGGAGCCGCTGCGGCAGAGCGAGCGTCGCCACGCCTACGAGGAGGCCATCGCCACTCTCGAGGGGGCCGGGCTCCTCTATCCCTGCTTCTGCTCCCGGCGGGAGATCCGGGAGGCGAGCCAGGCTCCCCACGGCGAGCTGCCGGAGGGCTTCTACCCGGGGACCTGCCGCGAGCTGAGCGTGGCCGAGCGCGAGGAGCGGATCGCCGCCGGTGAGCAGAGCGCGCTCCGGGTGCGGGCCGAGGGTGTCCAGATCGGATTCACCGACCGGGTCCAGGGCTCGAGCCGGAGCGCGGCGGTCGATGACTTCGTCGTCCGGCGCAAGGACGGCACCCATGGCTACAACCTCGCGGTGGTCGTCGACGACGCCTACCAGGGCATTACCGAGGTGGTCCGCGGAGCCGACCTGCTCACCTCCACCCCGCGTCACCTCTGGCTCGCAGATCAGCTCGGCCTGCCCGTGCCGACGCGCTGGGCGCACGTCCCGCTCGTGTTGGGAGACGATGGCGAGCGGCTGGCCAAGCGGCACGGGGCGGTGACCATGGAGGAGCTGGAGCGGGACGGGATCGATGCCGCCGAGGTGCGCGGCCGGTTGGCCGCCTCGCTCGGGTTGGCGCAGCCGGAGGAGCGCCCCACGGCCGCCGAACTGCTCGAACGGTTCGATCCGGCCAAGCTGCCGACCGTCGACGCAGCCATGCCGTTGCCGGCGGCGAGCTAACCCCGCTCCCTCGGACGACCGGTCCCAGACGACCCATCGCCCTACCGACGCGGCCCCCGATTAAGGACTGGCTGGACGGCCAGTCCTCGAGTGAGCGCCCTATGCTGCCCCCGTAGTGGAGGCGACCCGCGCGCAAGCCCCGAGCAACGGATCCCGGAGCGGGCGGACGGTGCGCGTCGGCATCGTCGGTGGCGGCTTCGGCGGGCTCGGAATGGGCGTGCGGCTCAAGCAGGAGGGCTTCTACGACTTCACCATCTTCGAGCGGGGGGACCGAGTCGGCGGGGTCTGGCGCGCCAACACCTACCCCGGCGCCGCCTGCGACGTCCCCTCGCACGCCTACTCGTTCTCATTCGCACCCGGCCACCAGTGGACCCGCCGCTACGCCCC
>JBPCOO010000311.1:0-5217 GCA_051000155.1 Solirubrobacterales bacterium
CGCGACGTCGGCCTCTCCTCCAAGGTCGGCGGCAAGGTCAACCTGATGGCCGGAATCGTCGGCATGACCGGGTCGGCAGCCTACGACCTCAACGACATGGCCGCCGACGCGATCGGCCTGATGGACCAGCTCGGGATCGAACGCGCCCACCTGGTCGGTGCCTCGATGGGGGCGATGATCGCTCAGACGGTCGCCGCGACCGCTCCCCACCGGACGCTCTCGCTGTGCTCGATCATGGCCGGAACCGGCAAGCGCAAGATCACCACCCTTCCCCGCCTGGGGGTGCTCCCGGTTTTGTTCGGATCGGCGCCCGAGTCCCGCGAGGCGTTCATCGAGACCTCGGTTGTGACCTTCGACAAGATCGGCTCGCCCGACTACCCGCCCGACTCCGACCGGATCCGCGAGCGGGCCGCACGCTCCTACGATCGCTGCTTCTACCCTCCGGGGACCGCGCGGCAGTTGATGGCGGTTCTCGCTTCCGGCGACCGCACTGACCAACTCGCACGGATCGAGGCCCCCGCGGTGGTCATCCACGGCTGCGAGGACCCGCTGGTCCCCGAGCGCGCCGGTCGCGACACTGCCGAGGCGATCCCCGGCGCCGACTACCAGCCGATCGAGGGAATGGGACACGACCTCCCCGAGGAGCTCTGGCCGGAGCTACTGCGGTTGATCGTGGCCAACATGCGCTCGGCGACCCCGGCCTGAGCGACCGCGCGCCGCGCCCGAGCCCCGCACCCCTCTAGCGTCCCCCCCCGTGCTTCGACCGTTTCAAGACAACCGCAGGATCTCCCGTCAACCGGCGACGGTCCACATCCTCGCCGCCGAGAAGGACCCCGTACCCCAAACGGGGTCGGTCGAGTCGGTCCAGGAGGCGGAGGTGATGCTGCCCGAGCACCTGCGCGAGGATCTGTGGAAGGCGGAGACCCTTGAACGGCTCGCCCGCGCCTACTGGGCTTACGTGACCAAGATCGTGCTGGGACTGATCCGGATCGTCTACTCCCCCGACTCCACCACGGTGGTTCTGCTCAGCAAGCGGATCCCCCTGCTCCGCTTCCACGCTCCCGAGTTCGAGGTCTCCACCGACGGCAGCGGCGGCACCGTTCGCTGGCCGATCGATCGTGGACTACTGGTCGCCAAGGAGGGCGAGGGACGCGGTGCCCTGGAGATAAGCGTCACCCAGCTCCCCGACGACGAGCGCACCGGGCCAGACTGGGACCGGGTCCACGCCCGGGTGGCGGTCGAGAACTTCTACCCCTGGCTGCGGGGCAAGGGAAGCTTCGCCAGGATCGGCGCCTGGCTCTACGCCCGGACCCAGCTCACGATCCATGTGATCGTCTGCAACGGCTTCCTCCGGTCCCTCGCCAAGCTCGAGTTCCCCGAGCCGATGGTGGCCCCCGACGCTTCTCCCGAGCAGCGATCCCGGTGAGCACGCGGACGAACGAGGCGACGGCGGGGACCGACGAGATCAGCTCAGCCACCGGAGCCCGGGTGATCGCTGGGGCGACCGGGATCGTCGGCAGCCGCCTCACCGCCGAGCTGAGAAGGCGGGGGTCCCCGGTCCGCGCCCTCTCGCGCAACCCGGCGGCGGCGGCGCGGACGCTGGGCGAGGGCGTTGACGTCCGCGGGGTTGATCTGGAGCGGCCCGAGGGATTGGTGGCGGCGCTGGAGGGAGCGAGCCATGCCTACTTCCTGGTCCATCTGATGGGCCAGGGACCCGACTTCGCCGAGCGCGAGCACCGGGCGGCGAGGGACTTCGCCGAGGCCGCGGTCGAGGCGGGGGTCGAGCGGGTCAGCTATCTCGGGGGCCTCGGGGGCAGCTCTCCGCACCTGCGGTCGCGGGCGCGAACCGCCGAGGTGCTGGCCAACCACGGCCCGCCGCTCACCTACTTCCGGGCGGCGATGGTCGTTGGCCCGGGCTCGGAGTCCTACGTGCTGCTGCGAGCGATCGTCGACAAGCTTCCTCTCGCCCCCGCCCCCCCGTGGCTGGACAACCGCACCCAGCCGATCGGCATCCGCGATCTCGTCGCCTATCTGCGCCACTCGCCCGAGGTCCCGGAGGCGGCCGGAGTCGAGGTGCAGATCGGCGTGCCCGCGCCTCTCACCCACCGCGAGGTGATCGACGAGCTCGCCCGCCAGCTTGGGGTGCGGGGACCGATCTGGTTGCCGATAAGCGGTCGGATAGCGAGTGCGGGAGTAATGGCGGCGGGAGCGGCCGCGGTCACTCCCGGTGACCGTGAGGTGGCCTCCGAGCTCGCCTACGGGCTCGGAGAGGAGACGATCATCACCGATCCCGGCGGAGCCGAGCCCTTCGGCATCGATCCGGAGTCGATAGCGGTAGTCCTACAACGATGCATCGAGCAGGAAGAGAGAGCTGAAGATGGCTGAAGCGGTTGAGGAAAGTGCCCGGATCCCGGCGCCCCCTGAGGATGTCTACGACCTGCTGATGGACCCCGATCAGCTCGGGACCTGGGTCAGCGCCCACCGAGAGGTGCTCGACATGCCCGAGCTACCCCTGGCCGAAGGCGAGGAGTTCGGGCAGAAGCTCGGGGTGGGCCCGGTGAGATTCAAGGTTCGCTGGACGGTGGAGGAGGCACGACGACCGAGCTACGCTCGCTGGAGCGGCAAGGGACCGGGCGGCTCGGAGGCGGAGGTCACCTATGAGCTGTCGGAGGAGGGCGGGGGCACGCGATTCGACTACACCAACGAGTACAAGCTGCCCGGCGGGCTACTCGGGAAAGCGGCGAAGGGCGCAGTTTCCTCGGCGGCGGGCAGCCGCGAGGCGCGCAAGTCCCTGAAGCGGCTGCGGGAGCACTTCGAGCGCCACTGAGGACCGGTGCCCTTCGTTCCACCCGCCGGGCTCGCAGTGCGAACAGCGCTCGGGGGCGGAGAGGGGCTGACGTTCGGTGGAGCGGAGGCGAGCGCTCAGTCCTCGAGCAACCCGATCACCGCCGCCTCGATCTTCTCGCGATCGACAAAGCTCCCCGGGTCCGTCCGCCTCTCGATCCGCTTCAGCGCGGGCCGCACGGTCTCGCCGGAGTTGAAGCGATCGAACACCTTCGGGTCGATGTAGGAAGCCCGACAAACCGCCGGGGTGTTGTTCAGATACTCAGCCGTCTGCCGGATCGCCAGGTTGGCGATCCGCTTGCAGGCGCTGGCCGAGGTTGCGTCCTCGGTGTGATGAGCCAGCAGCGTCGCCGCCAGGACGGTCGCGTTCCAGGTGCGAAAGTACTTGGCGGAGAAGTCCTCACCCGCCTCCTCCTTGATCAGGTCGTTGACCTGATCGGAGTGCAGGCTCTGCCAATCGCGGCCATCGCGATAGATGAGCAGATCGCCCCCCTGCTCGGTGCGCTTGCTCAGCGCCTTCAGCACCGGTAGCACCGTGCGGTCAGTGATCGTGTGGCGGCTGCGCTTGCCCGACTTGGACGGATAGTCGAAGACCACCTCGCCGCGGCCGAACTGGAGGTGCTCGTTTTTCAGGGTGGTCAGCCCGTAGCTCTCGTTCTCCTCCTCGTAGCGGTCGCTGCCGATGCGGAACAGGCCCAGGTCGAGCAGTCGGACCGCGCAGCTACTTACCCGTTCCAGCACCAACCCGCGCTGCTCGAGTCCTCCTTCCACGCGCGCTCGGAGTGCGGGGAGCGCGCGGGCGAACTCGAGCGTGTCGGCGAACTTGAGTCGGTCGCGCTTCTCCCTCCAGGCGTCGTGGTAGAGGTACTGCTTGCGACCGGCGTCGTCGTAGCCAGTGGCCTGGATGTGGCCACGCGGATGAGGCGAGATCCAGACGTCGGTCCAGGCGGGCGGGATTGCCAGTTCCTTGATCCGCTCGACGGTGGCGGCGTCGGTGATCAGCTCGCCGTCCTCCTCGTGATAGCTGAAGCCCGCGCCGCGCCGCCGCCTGCGGATGCCGGGTCCATTGGTGTCCACTCGTCGCGTCCGTGCCATCGTCAGCCGCCGTGTACCCGGCGGCGGATCGGCGAAAACTCCCACGCCGGGAGAGGGTCCGACGCGGGGGACCCGGAGTGGGACCAGTGATCCAGGGCTCGGCGAACCCGCTTGCTAGCGCTCTCGACGCGCGACGAGCAGCGTCTGACAGGCCCTTCCGAGCGGCCCGTGAGGGTCGAAAAGCATCGTGTCGGAGAGGCCGACCCCGGTCGGCTCGGGCGTTGTCAGTGCGTCCATACCCACCCATTCGCCGGTGGGGAGCCGCTGGAGGTGGACGCTGAGATCCACGTTGATGAACAGGTGCTCGCGATGGTCGAGGGTGCTGCTGATGCCGTTACCCGAGTCGGCGAGGACCATCACCCGCTGCAGCGGAGTCAGGGGCTCTCCCGCGACCAAGGCGATTCGAGGTCGCAGCCAGGCGACCGCCGGGCCGGGTTCGGTGAAGGACCCCGAGACGAAGCGCCGCTCGATCGCCCGGTGATAGCCCGGCTCCCAGTCCGTGGGAAAGAAGTCATCGCTCGTTTCGATCTCCCCGGGGAGCGGGGGCGCCGAGGTGGCGCCGCTCGGGCGCCCCGCGCGCGCCGGAGCGCCGTCGGCCTCGGTCGAGCTGAGACCGCTCGGCAGCTCGACCTCACCTCGGAGCAGACGCCAGCCGCGCGCCCGGATCACCGGCTCGCCCGCGCTGAGCAGCTCGGCCTCGACCATGTCGACCCGCTTGCCGGGGCGCGCCACCCGCGCCTCGACGCTGAGGGTGGCGATCGGGACCGGACGGAGGATCTCGAAGGTGATCCGACCGACGTGACGGTCAGCGCGGTCCTCCCCGATCCCGGATAGCCGTTCGATCTCCCGCGCCAACAGGGCCGTCGGCGGCCCGGCGTGCTGGCTCTCGCGGTCCCACGGCCCGCGGGTCAACTCGGAGGATCGGTAGCTGCCGTCCCGGTGGATGTAGAAAGCGTCGTCAATCATGTCTTTGACATCTGGCTCTCGGCAGCTATTCTGAGCGATGGATCCGCGGTGCCGGGTCCACCGTTCCCAGAGCGTGCGCTCGATCAGCGCGACAAACGATAGGCCGTCCGCGGTCGACGGGCACCACGGAGACGATCATGGAGAAGCTGGAAAAGACCGAACAACAGTGGCGTGAGGAGCTCACGCCGGAGCAGTACGAGATCACCCGCGACGCCGGGACCGAACGGCCCTTCACCGGCAAGTACGTCGACACCAAGGCCGACGGCAGCTACGCCTGCGTCTGCTGCGGGCAGACCCTGTTCAGCTCCGACA
>JBPCOO010000241.1:0-3026 GCA_051000155.1 Solirubrobacterales bacterium
CTTCCCAAGAGCCTGGATCTCGGCGACGTCGGACTACCCTGGCGATCATCCGAGCGCGCCTGACGCTACGGCACTAACATGGAGACCCCAACTCTCGTCTTTCTCGTCTTCCCCGTCTTCCTCGTCTTCCTCGTCTTCTCCGTCGTCGTCCTCCTCGTCCTCTTCCTCTTCGTCACGCCCGTCCTCTTCCGGCGTGCTGGCGTCCTCATCGCCAGCGGCTCCTTCGTCGTCACCCTCAGCCTCCGCCGCGTCATCGGCGTCGAGGTCGGTCGCAGTGGCCGTTGAGATCTCTGCTTGCAGCTCCGGCGCCAGCTGGGCGTAGCCAGCTGCGTCCAAGGCGCCACGCGCGAACTCGCGATCGGCAGGGCTGAGTGCCGCCGCGATGCCGAGAGCCAGCGATGCCGGCTCGACGTCGGGGAGAAGCGCTCGAACAAGCTCCCGTGCGATGGCCTCCCAAACCGGTATGCCGTCGGTTAGCGCGACGTAGAGGCTCTCCTCTTGGCGCTGCCAGAGGGCGTCGGCACCTCGTGGTTCTCCCGGGAAGCGGCGCCCGAAGGCTTCGAGCTCCCAGGCGATGGTCAGAGACGCCACCACAACCCAGCGCAGCGCCTGCATCTCCGTCGAGAACTCGCGCCATGAAACCGCGGTGCCCGGAGCGATGACTCGCGCCAGCTCCTCCTCCCGATCGGCCAGGCGAGAATGAAGGTCCTCACCTTCAAGCCGGTCGCCGACGTCGACGACGTTCGCAACTGCGACCTTGCTGAGGTCGCGCACGCCGGCCGCATGCATGGCGCGCCATGCTCCGTCCGGTCGACGGATGACGTGCACGCGGATGTCCGGCAGCTCGTCAGCGAGCCCGGGAAGGTCCTCGAAGTACAGGAGTGAGGGCGCCATCAGTACTGAGCGATCGTCCGCGACGACCTTTGCGCCCCTGAGCTCGGTCAGCTCCGTAGCGTCGAGATCTCCTTGAGCCAGGGCCGTTTCGCAGAGCCGCCAGCACTCCAACAGCACGTACCGGTCCTCGTCCGGCATGGCCGTGTTGGACGACGCGTACTCCCGGGAGATGTCTCGCATGACCGAGATCGCCCCAGGCCAGTCCGGTGTCTCCTCGACTCCGAGCTCGTCGAACAGCGCTCGGTATCGGGCGAACTCGTGCCCCAGTCGGACTCGCCACCGCCCAAATGGGTGCTCGGCCCAGAACACTTCGGAAGGTTTGAGCCACCGTCCCTCGATGTGAAGACAGGCGACGTCTTGCAGTCGGCTGATCTCCGCGTTGGCCGCATTGAGATTCAGGAAGCCGTAGACCTCACGGTTCGGCTGTGTGTTCGTGGCGGCACAGTGGCGCAGATGATCGACGACCTGACCCACGGACGGGTCGTCCTTGAGCCCAAGCCACCTGAGGAGGTCGCCGGCTTGGTCCTGCACTCGGCGCCGGACGTCGAGGAAGCTCCCTTCCGACTCGTACAGGTAGTCGCGATAGACGAGGTCGAGACCTGTCGGCGTGTGCCAGGCACTGCTTCCTCTCTTCGGCAGCCACCTGGTCGAGCGGAGCCCCGCGAACTGCTCCTTCTGCCCAGGTTCGAGGAAGGGCCACCTCCTTCCCAGCCACAAGACGATGCGCTCGACGATCTGGCGGTGGGGATCGGTCACCGCCTGGCCCGAGATGTGCTGGGCTCGTGCCACGACGTGGGCCGGTCGCGGCAGATCCGCGACGCCCAACCACAGGAGGAGTTCCTCGACGGCGACGCGGTGCTCGGCGCGCAGGCTGGCGAAGGCATGGCCGCGGCCGAGAACGTTGGTGACGTCCGGGGTTTCCAGGTACGTGTCCCCGGGCGTTCTCCATGTTCCGTCCGTGCACTCGACGAGTTCCAGATCCGCAAGGGCATTCCGTGCGTCGGGTGCGTCTTCGAGCTCTCCCTTCCGCTGGGCGAGGAGGGAGACCACGGCTCGTCGCTGCTCGACTGGCAGGTCTTCCTGGTCGAAGGCCCGAGGGGCCTGATCGCCGGCGTAGACGGCGAAACTCAGCTGCTGCACTCCGAGGCGCCGGAGGAATGCGCCGTGCTCTCGCGCCACATGCCGATCCACGAGGAGCGCGAGGTCTAGGGGGTCATCGAAGTCACCCGGCAGCGCCAGCGCCGAGAGCGGATGGGTTCCCTCGCCGGACGGGAAGATCGCGAGCTCTCCCAACTCCGACTTGTCGTTGGCCTTCAGCTCGTCTTCGCGCTGGGCGAACCAGCCAACCAACGCCCGCCCGTCAGCAGCTGTCAGCTCCAGCGGCGCCTCGCTGAGCTCGGAGATCGCCCCGCCAGGGGTTACGGGGTCGCAGAGGTCAGCAAGAGACGCGGCGTCCTTCGGGAGCTGCGCCTCGTCGAGGAATGGCACGGCCGGAGCGACCCGATGGAGAAGTTGGATCGACTTGGCGTCGGTTCGCCACACGGCGTCCACCGGCGCCAGCGTCCCGGCGAGCGACGGCACCACCGCGGCGGTTTCAAGCGCGTCACGAGCAGCGGACCGCTGGTCGTCTGTTCTGAGCCGGCCGATCATTCGACCGAGCTGCTTCCAGAGCTCGGCGCGCCCGCGAGGGTCATCGAGTGGACCGGGAAGCTCATCGATCGGCGTTGCCTCTTCGAGGCCCAAGCTACGTAGGGCCTCTGCAATGTCATCGATGCTGAGGACAGCGACATCGACTGCGAGCAAGATGTTCTGCATCGGGCGCAGTGCGGGGTGAACGAGTGCGACGCCGCGCGCCTCAAGAACGTCGAACGAGGCCTCTTCTTCCGGCGACTGCGCGTGACGGGCGTCCGCGACTCCGACCCATCGCTCATCGCTGGTCCAAACGAGTTCATGCTCGCGGATCTCCGGTTCGAGGCACTCCCAGTAGGACCCGAGAGCTGCGGTCACCGCGTCCGGTTGCTTGGTCCGTGCTATCTGCCGCGCAGCGTCGATGGCCTCCCAGAGCCGCATGGGCCCGAGCAGTCCAGGCAGCTCGCCGAGTGCTTCTGCCAGGAGCTCGGCGGCGCGGGCGA
>JBPCOO010000351.1:0-9300 GCA_051000155.1 Solirubrobacterales bacterium
CCCCGACGATGTCCAGGCGCTGGCCCACTCGGTGCTCTCCCATCGCCTCCTTCTGGCCGCGGGCGCGACGGCGGAGATGAGGGCCGAGGTGGTCTCCGCCGCGATCGAGTCGACCCCCGCGCGCTGAGATAGGCGATGGTCAGCCCGCGAGCGCTCGCCACTCTTGCGCTCTGTCTGCTCGGCGCCGGGGCCGTCTTCGACTCGCCCTCGCTATTCGTCGCCGGCGGTGCGCTGGGCGGGCTCGCGCTGCTGCTCCCCGGTTGGGCCTTTATGGCATCGGTTGGAGCACGGATCGAGCGCTCGGAGTTGCCTGCGAAGGTGGTCGAGGGGGAGCCGCTTGCGCTTTCCTACCGGTGCCGTGGGGGTCTCCTGCCGGCCCGCGCGAGCCTCTTCGACGAGCTGGTGGACGAGCCGCTGCTCGTTACCACGAAGATGGGGTGGCGGACTCGGATGCTGAGCGCACGCGGCCGGGCCGCCCGCCGTGGCCGCCATCGTCCCCTGCCGCCGGTCCTCGCCTTCGATGATCCGCTCGAGATCGGCTCACGGCGGCTGGCGGGCGAGCGTGCCGGCGAGATTCTGGTGCTTCCGGCGGTCTCCACCGTGGAGGCGCCCGGCGGCGGAACCGGCCTCTCACCGGAGGCGATGCGCAGGGCGGCCGCACGGGCCAACGGCGGCCTCGGCGTCGAAAGCCTCGAGGACCCTGAGCTCGATGCGCTCGGCCTCTATCGCCCGGGGACGCCCGCCTCGCGCATCTACTGGCCCTCGATCGCCCGGGGGGCGGAGCTAATGGAGCGGCGCCTCACCTCCGCCGAGGGCGCCGGCGCAGTGGTCGTCCTCGACCCCACCGCCGCGCCTCCGCCGCAACTCGACGCCGCCGTCCGCGCGGCCGCCTCGCTGGTGGTCCACCTCGGAGCCGATCGCGGGGTCGAGCTGGTGGTCGGCGGTGTCCCCCGCGCGATCTCCATCGGCGCGCGCCTCAGCGGTTGGGGCGCCGCACACGCACGGCTGGCGCTGGTGGAGGCAGCCGACGGCGCCCCGCCCGCGCGTGAGATTCCCGACCGGGGAGCCCTCTTCTGGGTCCGCGCCGCCGCCTCATCGCCGGTCGCACCGAAGGGCGGCTTCCTGATCGAGCCGGCGCGGCCGGAAGCGGGCGCGGACGAGATCGCTTTCACGGTCGCGGGCTGCGTGGCGAGGCCGTTGGAGCGGCTTGTCACTCGCGCGCGGGTAGGAGCGGAGGCATGAGTCCCGTACCCGTCTCGAGCGAGGCCTCCGCCGGGGCCGAGCCGGGCGAGGCCGGCCGCCCGGTACATGGCCTACCCGTCGCCCGTTTGGCGGCGTTCGCCGGACTCGCGACGCTGGCGGCGTTTCATTGGGCATCGCTGGTGGTGGAGCCGCCCGGGGTGGGCCTGGCGGTCGTGGTCGCATCGAGCGTGCTGGCCGCCCTGGCGATGGCCGAGATCGAACGCCGCCTGCCGCCGGGGCGGCCCCGCGCGGCGGCTGCCCTGGCGATCGCCGCCGCCTCGGTCGCCTGCGGGCTGGTCGCGGTGGGGCTCGAGCCGGTGCTGCTGCTGCCCTCCGGCTGGGAGCGGCTCGGCTCGGAGCTGGAGGCGGGCTTCTCCTCGCTCTCGGGCGACCTCGACTACCCCTTCGCCGCCGCCGGGGGGCTGGCCACGACCCTGCTGCTGGCGGGACTCCCGCTGCTCTTGGCCCTGGCGCTGATCCCCGCCTTCTGGCCAGACCGTGGCCCCGGACCCCGCTACGACGCCCTGGCTCTGATGATCGCCGCCTACGCCGTACCCGCCACGGTCAACCCCCGGGGCGGACAGGGCTGGGTCGGGCTGGTCCTCTTGCTTCTGATCGCGACCTGGTTGTTCGCACCCCGCCTGCGCCGTCCGCTCGCCATTGGCGCGGTCGCGCTCGCGGGCCTCGCCTGCGTCCCGCTCGCCGGCGCGTTGGAGGGAGATCCCTGGCTCGACTACCGCGATTGGGAGCTCGGTGGCAGCCACACCAGCTTCGAATGGGAGCACTCCTACGGCCCGATCGATTGGCCGCGGACGGGGGAGACGCTGTTCACGGTCGAGAGCGAGGAAGCCGAGTACTGGCGAGCGGAAGTGCTCGAGGGCTTCGACGGGCGGGGATGGATCCGCTCCGGGGGCGCGGGGGCCAGGGTGGCTCTCGGTCTCGGACCGGCGGGGATCGCCGGAGATCCCCCGTCACGCTGGATTCAGCGGGCACGGTTCAGCTTCGAGGGTCTCGAAGGTTCCCAAGTGATCGCTCCGGGGACCGCGCTGGAGGTGGACGGCATCTCCCCGTCGGCGATGCGCCGAGGCGATGACGGCAGCATCGAGGTCGTCGGCGAACCCCTCGACGGCGGCAGCAACTACGGGGTCTCCGCGTACGCACCCGACCCCTCCGCCGCTCGGACGCGCGCTGCATCCGAGCGCTACGACTCCGTTCTGAGCCAGTACACGGGACTGTCGGTGCCGGTGGCGCCGGGACCATCGGGGGCGGCGGCCGGAGGCCGGGTCGAGATTCCGGTCTGGGGTAGCGAGGCGAGCCGGGAGCTCGCCGACGGGCAGCTTTCGGCGAGCCCGTACTCACGGATGGCCGCGCTGGCGCGGCGGCTCGTCTCCGATGCACCGACGGCCTATGACGCCACCCTCGCGGTCGAAACGCACCTACGGGGCAACTACACCTACAGCGAGCGTCCCCGAGATCGGCCGTTGCCACTCGACGCGTTCCTGTTCGAGGATCGGATCGGCTACTGCCAGCAGTTCTCCGGCGCGATGGCGGCGATGCTGCGGATGGTGGGAGTCCCCTCGCGGGTCGCCACCGGATTCACCCCCGGTCGGAAGGACTCCGAGCGCGGTGTCTTCGAGGTGTCCGATCTCGATGCCCACTCCTGGGTCGAGGTCTACTTCAACGATGTCGGCTGGGTGCCCTTTGATCCGACCCCCTCGGCCGCACCGGCGCGATCGCAGGAAGAGGGCCTCGCACAGCGGGACGCCGCCGCCCTCGGTGGGGACGCGCCCGAAGCTCCGCAGTCGATTCGGGACGCCGGCACGGCAGCCGACATACCGGGCGCCGAGGCGGCCGATTCCCGCAGCGGCTTCCCGCTGGCGGTGGTAGCCCTGCTCGGAGCTCTCGCGCTGGTCGCGCCGTTCGCCGTCGGGTTGGCGCGCCTCCGCCGCTACCGTCGGCTCGATCGTGATCAGCGGCTCGAGCGCGGGATCGCCGAGGTCGATCGGATCGCCGGGCTGGCCCGGATAGAGACCCGGCGCTCGACCACCCTCTGGCGTCTCTCCGACCGCCTCCGGCGCAGGCGGCTGCGGGCCGGCGCGAGCTACGTCGCGGCGCTGGCGGCAGGTCGTTACGGGTCATCGGGATCGGCCCCGACGCTGGCCGACCGGCGCCGCGTGCGGGCGGAGCTGGCGACCGGAGGCGGCTTGGTCAGGCGTCTTCGACTGTGGTGGGAGCTGCCCCCCGGCGGCCCACGCGCGGCCCGAGCCGCTGGCAGGGCGCCCGAGCCGGCGCGTTTTTGACATTAGTCGAATGTTGGGGGTTGATTTCGGCTTCGTTAGCTGATACTCTGGGCCTCCGGTTCGCCCCCTACACGGCGGCCGGCTTTTTTTCACTTCCGTCGACGCTTTTCCCAGCGTCCGGGGCTGTTTTTCAGTCCAACCAAGTCCACCGAAGGAGCGCCTGCTTGTCCCCCACAGCCGAACTCGAGATGCCAGAGACCGCCGCCGACGAGGAGATCGCCGAGCGCACCTGCGGTCGCTGCAAAATGCGGACCCGCTGGATCGTCACCGAGGGTGACTCCGACCTTCCCAACAACTGGATCGAGCGCGACGGCCAGGGCTACTGCCTGAGCTGCCGCCGCGAGCTCGCGGTCGAGACCGCGCTCGAGGAGATGCCCGAGGACGCCCCCGCCGCCGGCCGCGCAAAGATTCGCTCCCAGGCCGTGGTCGAGTTTGAGATCAACCGCGATCCCGACCGTCGCGATGGCGAGATCGCTCGCGCCGCCCGCTGCTCGGTGATGGCGGTGTCGAAGGCTCGCAAGCGCCTCGGCGCCCCCGCTCCGAGGCGGTAGCCGGCGGTATCTGGACGCGCCTGACGGCACAGGTGTCGTGCTCACGTGCGTGAGCACTGGGCGCACCGCAAGCCGCGGTCGCCCCGCTGGAGCAACTACCAGATCACGCGGGCGGGGTCGAAGCTTGCGATGCGCCGGTCGGCGGTGACCAACCTGACTCCTCGCTCGAGGGCCGTCGCGTAGATGATCCGGTCGGCCGGGTCGGCAGGGAACCCGGTGGGGTCCAGAGCGCCGGCGCTGACCGCGATGGCGGTGCCGGGCGGAACCGGTTCGACCCCGTTGGCCCTGAGCGCGGCGGCGATCCAGCGTCCAGTGGGTCGCCCCAGCTCGATCCGCCCTCGCGCGGCCAGGTATGAGATCTCTTGGAAGCTGATTGTGCTGACCGCGAGCTCAGTGTCATGGGTGATCGCCCCGGCGGCGGCATCGCTCAGTTGATCGGGATTCGCCGTCAGCCAGAGCAGCACGTGGGTGTCGAGGACGATCACTCCCGCTCGACTTCCCACTGCCCCATCGAGGAGGCGACTAGCTCATCGTCGGAGAGGTGGAAGGTGACGCTGCCGCGAAGATCGTCCTCGCGGTCGATCGGCTCCAGCTTGGCGACCGGCTTGCCGTACTTGGTTATGACCAAGGGCCGACCATCCTCGGCGACCTCGTCGAGAAGTCTGAGGCAACGGGCCTTGAACTGGGTGGCGGTGATGGTCATCATAAGTGACCAGGGTACCATGGTCATATATGAAAGATCCGTGTCCAACCCTGTCCCGCTAGGCTCGTCCCGAGCTTTCTGAGGAGGAGCGAGATGGCGTTGAGGCAGCTTTCACCAATGGATTCGGCCTGGCTGATGCTGGAGTCGCGGGACACTCCGATGCACGTCGGCGCGCTGTTCGAGTTCACGCCTCCGGAGGGAGAGGGCGCCGGGTGGCTGGCGGAGGAATTCGAGCGGATGCGGATGGCGCGCCGGATTCCGCCGCCGTGGAACCTGAAGCTGGTCGACGGTCCCGTGGTCGGTCACCGCCTGCCGTTGATGGGGGAGGACCGCAACCTCGACGTCGACTATCACGTCCGCCGCTCCGCCCTGCCTCATCCCGGCGGCCAGCGGGAGCTCGGCATTCTGGTATCGCGCCTGCACAGCCATCAGCTCGATCTGCATCGGCCACTGTGGGAGGCGCATGTGATCGAGGGGCTTGAGGGCGAGCGCTTCGCGATCTACATCAAGATGCACCACAGTCTGATCGACGGCGTCGGTGGCATCCGCATGATCCTGCGGGCGATGGCCGACAAGCCCGAGGTTCGCGATCTCGATCCGTTCTGGGCGGTGGGGGAGGGCGGACATCGGCCGGCGGAGGGCACCGACGTCGAGGGCTCGACCGGCGGCGAGAGTGACGGCGCTGATGCCCCGGCGGAGGATTCGAGCAACGGCGGCGGCTTTCCGCTGGATCCGAGCAAGGCGGTAAGCATGGCCGCGGATGCGATCGGCGGCGCCCTCGGGATGGGTCGGGGGGCGCTTGAGCTGGGCAAGGGGGCGCTCGACTCCTCGCCGCTGCAGGCGCCCTACCGGGTCCCCGGCTCGGTGCTTGGCTCCAAGCTCGGAGGCCAGCGCCGCTTCGCCACCCAGCAGTACGCGATGCCGGTAATCCGCGAGCTGGCGAAAAAGCGCGGATGCACCCTCAACGACATCGTCCTCTACCTCAGCTCGACCGCGCTGCGCCGCTACCTCAAAGAGCACGCCAAGCTCCCCGGCGGCGCCCTGGTGACCGGGATCCCCGTCAACGTCCGTGATCCTTCCGACGAGGGCGCCGGCAACGCGGTCGGGATCATGATCGCCGAGCTCGGGACCAACATCGCAGATCCGATCGAGCGACTGGAGAGGATCGCCGCCTCGACCACCACCGCAAAGAAGCACCTCCAGCGACTGCCTCCCGGCGGGGTGATCCCCTACAGCCTGCTGCTCAACCTCCCCTACATCACCGGCCTGCTCGCCGGGATGGGATCGAAGGCGCCCACTCCCTACAACCTCCTGGTCAGCAACGTTCCGGGCCCGCCGGAGCCGCTCTACTACAACGGCGCCAGGCTGGACGCGATCTTCCCGCTGTCGCTTCTGATGCACGGCAACGCGCTCAACATCACCTGTCTCAGCTACGCCGGCACGCTCAACTTCGGCTTCACCGGTGCGCGGGACACGCTCCCGCACCTGCAGAAGATGGCCGTCTACATGGGCGAGGCCCTGGAGGAGCTGGCTGGGATGTTGGACGAGGAGGTCGGCGAGGCTCGACCGCTCGCCGACGCGCCTCCCGCGGGGGGCTGAGCATGGTGGCGTCCGACCAGCCCTCGCTCCACGGGATCGCCGCCGGCACGCCGGAGCCGGTGAGGTCGGGGCCGAAGGAGCCCGAGCATCCCGGCCCGTTCCCGGTCGGCCGCTACGCCAACGAGCTTCGCGGCTTCCTCCGCAAGCGCTCGCGGGTGCGGTTGCTCGGGGAGGTGACCGGGTTGCGGATCACCGGCAAGTCGGTCTACTTCGAGCTGCGCGACGGCGAGGGGGCGATCCCCTGCGCGATCTGGCGCAGCGACTTCGACCGCATGCGGCTGCCAACCGATGCCTTCGCCGACGGGGTCGAGGTGGTCGTTGCCGGCGGGCTCGACTACTACCCGGGCAGCGCCACCGCCTCGCCCTCGTTTTCCTTCCGCGCGACCCACCTGCGCCTCGCCGGGGAGGGGGATCTGCTCGCGCAGCTCGCCGCCCTTCGGCGCCGCCTTGCCGACGACGGCCTGTTCGAGCCGCAGAAGCGGCTGCATATCCCCGCGCTGCCGCGAGCGATCGGCGTGGTCACCGGTCGCGACTCCGCTGCCAAGGCCGACATCCGCGCCGGGCTCGAGCGACGCGGCTGGCGGGGCCTGGTGATCTTCGCCCACCCGCCCGTGCAGGATCGCCACGCCGCGCCCCAGATCCGCGAGGCGCTCTCCCGGCTCGCCGGGATGGAGGAGGTCGAGACGGTGATCGTCGCTCGCGGCGGCGGCAGCCTCGCCGACCTCTGGGCTTTCTGCGACGAGGGCCTTTGCCGGATGGTCGCGCTGCTCCGCGTGCCCGTGATCTCGGCGGTCGGCCATGAGGTCGATCGGACCCTGCTCGACGACGTCGCCGCGGTCAGTTGCTCGACGCCCACCCACGCCGCCGAGGCGGCCGTGGAGGTCGATGTCCGCAGGGAGCGCGCCGGCCTGGCGGCGGCGAGCTCCGGGCTGCGTCGCGCGGGTGCCCTCGCCCTCAGCTCCCGAGTTCGGGGGGTGCGCTCCTCCGCACAGGCGCTCGGTCGGCACGCGGGCGCGGAGCGCAATCGCCTCCGCCAGCTTCTGCGAGAGATTCGGGCGGCCGCCACTCGCGGCGGCACCGTCCGGCGCGAGCGGCTGGCCCGGTTCGGGCTGGTGCTCGAGCGGCGGGCGGGTGCGACCGCAGGCGAGCTGGGAGTCCAGCGTCGACGGGTTGCCCGCGCCGGCACCGCGATCGAGCGAGCGGGCGGCGGCGGGATCGGGCGGCGGCGGACGGAGATCAAGCGCCTCGCCGCAACGCTGGAGGCCCACGATCCCGACCGAGTCCTCGAGCGCGGATACGCCATCGTCAGCTCCGCCGATGAGGATCGGGTAGTGGTCTCCGCCGAGCGGGCTCGCCGGATCGCACGGCTCCGCGTCCGCTGGAGCGACGATCATGTTGAGGTGGAGGTGAAGCGATGAGTGGCGGAGAGCCGACGAGCGAGGCGAGCATGCCGGAAGCCGGGCCCGAGTCCCCCGAGAGCTACGAGGCGGCGACCGAGCGACTCGACGCGATCATCGCTCGCCTCGACTCCGGTGGTGCCGAGCTGCGGGAGACGATCGAGCTGGTGCGGGAGGGGAAGGCACTGGTGGAGTACTGCAAGGCCGAGCTGGACGCGGTCAGCGGCGAGCTGGAGGAGCTCGATCTCGACGCGCTGGTGGAGGCGTTGGAGGCCTCCGGCCGGGAGGGCTGATCCGACGGACTCGAAAGGTTCGAGCGGATCGCCGCGAGCTGGGTTTGCGCGCGCTCGGACTCGGGTAGCTGGCAGACATGAGCGCAACCAACAACGGAGCCCCGACGCTCCAAGTAGGAGAGATGGAGATACCGAGGATCGGGCTCGGTACCTGGGAGCTCGAGGGATCGGAGGCAACCGAGGCCGTGCGAGACGGACTCGAGATCGGCTACCGCCACATTGACACCGCCCGCGCCTACGAGAACGAGGAGCAGGTGGGCGAGGCGATCGCCGACTCCGAGGTTGATCGCGACCAGATCTTCCTTACCACCAAGCTCTGGTTCGAGGATCTCGGCGCCGATGGTGTCCGCTCGCAGATGGAGGGTTCGCTCAAACAGCTCGACACCGACTACGTCGATCTCCTCCTGATCCACTGGCCCAACCCCGACGCCGATTTGGCCGAGACCCTGGGGGCGATGGCGGAGCTGCACGCGGACGGGAAGGTCCGCCACATCGGCATCAGCAACTTCCCCACCCGCGAGCTGAGCGCCGCGATCGCCTGCTCCGAGCTGCCGATCGCCGCCAACCAGGTCGAGTTCCATCCCTACCTGGATCAGTCGGAGCTACTGCAGATGACCGCGAAGGAAGGCATCGCCCTGGAGGCTTACTCGCCACTGGCCAGCGGTCAGATCCCCGGCGACGACACCCTGGAGAAGGTCGGAGAGAAGTACGGCAAGAGCGCGGCTCAGGTGGCGATCCGTTGGTTGCTGGAGCACGACCAGGTGGTAGCGCTACCTCGATCCTCCTCGCATGAGAATCGGCTCGACAACTTCGAGGTCTTCGACTTCGATCTCGACGACGATGATCGCCGCACGATCGATGCGATGGCAAGCCCCGACGGCCGGCAGGTCGATCCCGACTTCGCCCCCGAGTGGGATTGAACAGAGGCTCGGATGCAGTCCGGGGCCCGGGGCCCGGCCTACCGTGAGGCGACCGCGTCGATCCCGGCCTGGATGATGAGGGCGTCCTCCATAAGGTGCAAGCTTGCAGAGGGTGCAGGCTTCGACGAAATCTGTCAGGCTGCCGCGCGAACGGTGGTGCCCCTCTCGAGCTTGAGGGCGCAATCGGAACACCCGCCGCGCGACTGACCAGGAGCGCGAGTCGGGTGGATCCCCCGGCCGCCCCGGGTGCCAACCAACCGGGGCGGCTCCACCCGATCCCGATGCTCCCACCCGA
>JBPCOO010000014.1:0-8035 GCA_051000155.1 Solirubrobacterales bacterium
AGCTGGTCGGAGGGCGCCGTAGCCTGAGCCTCCGGGGGCCGAGGCCGGGCCGTAGCGGGGCACCGGTATCCGGCGGGGGATGGGCCCGCTGGCCGAGCGGCGAGGTCGCGAGCAGCCCAGCCGCTCAGCCGGGACCTACCCCGCCGGAGCTGCTGCCGCCACCGCCGGAGCCGCCTCCACCGGAGTCGGGGGCCGCACCGCCCGAGTCGGGGTCGGAGGGTGCGGGTGGCGCTGGAGCCGGGGCGGGCGCGGGGGCGGGTGCGGGCGTAGTCGTTGGCGGGGCGGTGCCCCCGGTTGCGGGCGGCGGCGAGCTATCGGTGGAGCCACCGGGAGCTGTCTCCCCCTCGAGCGTCGTGCCCTCTTGGCCACATTCCTCGAAGCCGAACTCGGTGGCCGCCACCAGCGCATCGGCCTTGGCCTGGGCGAGCTCACCGCCGAGCATCTCGTAGGTCGCGGATTCGCCGCCCCTGGCGGCGTCCTCGCGCCGGTCGAGGATCTCTATCTGACGCTGGAGCGCGGCTTTGTAGCGACGCAGTGGGGCCTTGCCCTCGGCGGGGGCCGGGATCGCGTCGACCCCGGCGAGCACGCCCTCGGTGATCTCCCGCTCCTGGCCGGCGGCGGTCGCGAGGTCGCCGGCGGCTGCGCTCTGCTGGAGACCCGTGATCGCGACGTTGGCCTCAACGCAGAGGGGGTCGGCCCGGGAGGCGAACTGGGTGACGCTGAGGCCCGCCGACTCGGTTTCCTCGGCCGTAGTGGTGATCGGCTCGATTGGCGCATCGTCATCCCCGCCGCATGCGGCCAGGGCCAAGGTGCTGAGGACCACGGCGAGCAGGGTGAGCGAAGGGCGGCTACACATTCCTCACAGGGTAGCCACCGGCCTCACTCACGCCATCTCAGCAACGCCGTTGCGGGACGGGGCTGCCGCGACGTCCGAGCAGACGCCCGTTGTTCGCGGTCGAGAAGGCCCCGGAGCGCCGGAGCGCCGGACCAGTCGTGACTACCCCCTCTTCGCGTCCGAACCCCTCCCGGCGGCGCGCTTCCAACGAGAGGCCTCCCGAGCGGCGACGATCGGGTCCGGCGCGACCTCCGCGACCGTGGCTTCCGGTTGCGATGGCTCGTTTTGCAATTCTCTCCCACACCGGCAGAAATTCTACGAGCTGCCGAGACGAGGGTAAACCGGGGCGCCGCATTTGACCCGTCGGGTAGCCGGGGGCCGTTGCCAGCCCCCGGCTCCCACGGAACCGGACTTGCGCTGTTCGCATCCGGCTCTTCGGGACGGCGGGTTTGTAGCCCCGCCGCCGGCCACCTCTGTGACCTTGTCCTATCCCAGGGCTCGCACCAGTGGGAGCTGGCCTGGGGCGGCGATGCCCTCGAGCATCTGTTGCCGCAGCCCGACTAGCGAGACCAGCCCGCGCCGCGCGAAGTACGCGTTGCGAAGGCCGAGATCGACGGCCGGGGTGTGGCTGAGGCGCCAGGTGGACTTGCGCCCACCGTAGACGCCTCGCCATGCCGATTGCGGCGGGACGCCGAGGGCGATGAGTTTGCGCACGAGTGTGCGCCTGCGCTTGGCTTGCTTGCAGATGATCGCGCGCAACCGACGCCGCAAGTGGGCGTCGAGGGCGCGGAGATCCTGCTCGCTTGCATAGGCGGCGAGCCCGAAGTAGCCGAACCAACCAACAAGCCACGCGTTGGCGCCGGAGATGCAGCCGTCAAGGCTCGATCCCCAGTTCCTCGGCGTCAGCTCGCGGATGCGTTGCATGGCTCTGCGCTTGGTGCGCGCGGCCAATAGCACCGTCACCTCGCCGGTCTCAGGGTGCTTTCGCAGCCTGAATCCGAGTAGCTGGCGGTCTTCGGGCCGGGCGACGGCTGACTTGTCGGTGTTCACCTTCAGGCGCATGCGCCCTTCGATGAACCGGGCAGTCGATGCCATCACCCGTAACCCCGCCCGTTCGCTTCCGACGAAGACGCTGACGTCATCGGCGTAGCGGACGAACCGGTGGCCCCGCCGGGCGAGCTCTGTATCGAGCTCATCCAGCACGATGTTTGAGAGCAGCGGCGAGAGCGGGGACCCCTGCGGGGTTCCCTCCTCGCTGCCGACCACCACACCGTCGGGCATAACCACCTCGGCCTTGAGCATCCGTCCAATGGCGATGAGCATGCGCTTATCGACGACTCGCTCCGCGAGTCGCGCGAGCAGACGCTGGTGGTTGACCCGATCGAAGAACTTCTCCAGATCGATGTCGACCACCCACTCATAGCCGTCTTTGAGATGCCCCTTGGCCTCGGCGATTGCCGTGTGGGGGCTCCGGCGTGGGCGGAATCCGTGGCTTGAGCGGTGAAAGTGTGGCTCCCAGAGCGGTTCTAAAACCGCCCGGAAAGCTTCCTGGACCACTCGGTCTGCCACGTTGGGGATACCCAGCTCCCGCTCTCCGCCGCCCGGCTTGGGGATCGCGACCCGGCGGATCTCGCCGGGCCGGTAGCTCCCATCGAGCAGGGCGGCTTCGAGCTTGGGACGAACCTTCGCCCACTGCGCTTGCAGTTCGGCGATCGTCTGCCCATCAGGCCCTGGGGCTCCTTTGTTGCGCGCCACCTTCTTCAGCGCATCGTCTAGTCGTGTCACAACCTCCTTCATCGTCGCGGGCGGGCATGTCTCTGCATTGGCGCTCACCTTCGGCCCCTCCGCGGCCGCGGGCCCGGATAGGTCCGGGTCGCTGCTGCGGGCGGGCCCCTTGGCTTTTGCCTCGGGGTTTTCTGCTGTCGTGAGCGACAGTTCGAGCTGCACCACCACTTGTTCAACCGAGGCCGCCTTCGGTTGCCTTGGGGGATTCGGCGATCCCAGCGGCTCGGCGGGCGTTACCCCGCCTTCCCCTACTACGCGGCCTTCCGATTGCTGATGGGTCATCGGCCCGAGGTCCTTTCGTTCCCGGGGCCTACCGCTTTGCGGGGCCCATCAGCCCTCACCGAATAGGACGGCGAGACTTCGCCTCGATCGCATCGCCAATACGCCCCGGACACCGACAGGGATCGGCCATCACTACCAGCAGCTAGCTCAGCCGCCCGGGACGCCTTACGGCGCTTCACTTTCGTTTGCGACCCAGACGCACCTACGGCTTCCTCCCCACGCGCCCTCACGGATGCCTTTCGCTGTCGCACTTCAGCGTCAAGCTGCCCGGTGAACTCCGGGCCGCGCAGTTGCCTTATCGGTGCTGGATTCCCCCTGTCAGGGCTCCAGGTCAGGATTCTCACCTCCGGTCTCGTTCGTCATGTCGGTCGTACGGCTCGGCCCTACGGGCCTCCCCCGATCAAATGCTTACTACGCTTCGAGTGTCGGTGGTGGTGCGTTGACCGCTTGAGCCCAGATTCGTTGAGCGTTCTGGTGCGGACGTTTGATCTAGGCGGAGATAGTCAAGCCGCCCTACCGCGGGCCCTGCGCTGGTTGCGACCTCCCCAGTTCTCGGTCTGCGCATGGCAATTCGGACAGAGGATCTCGAGGTTGTCAAGCCGATTGTCGTCGCCGCGCCCGTTGATGTGGTGGAGCTGCAGCGCGATCGACGCGCCCCGCCACTCGGTGATGCCGCAGCGCTCGCAGATTTCGCTCTTGAGCCCGGCCTCGTAAAGGCGCCCTTTGAACGAGGTGCGATTCGTGACGCGCCCAACGGCGAGCAACTCGGACAACGGTATCCGGTGATCGTTGGGAACAATCCGACCTGCCTCGACGGCCGAGTACCACGCGGCGCTAGAGAATCCGAACCGGCGCATGCAGTCGACGCGTGAGCCTCCCTCAGCGATCGCGGCCTGAACCTCCGTCCAGTCGTAGCGGTTTGCCGACTTCGAGTCAACGGGGATGCCCAAGCGCCGAGCGTGATAGGCAACCGTCCCTTTGCTTAGACCTAACTCCACGCAGATCTCTCTGTAGCTTCGCCCCTTTCCGATCAGCTCACCGACTCGCTTCCGCTTTTCCACACTGGATAGTGGCTCCCGTTCCATACGAACTGATGTTCGCAGGGCGTCCGGCGGAAACTCCGAAGCGCTTCTAGGTTCAACCGTGGTAATGGGCTTGAGACTGGGGATCTAGGACTCGAACCTAGGCTACATCCACCAGAAAGATGCGTGCTGCCAACTACACCAATCCCCATCGGCGAACCGCGAGTGGCGGTTCGCAAAGGATAGCGATCAGGCCCTTCCCCCCGCTCCCCAAGACTCCGGCTCGCTTACCACTCCGTACCCCCCAGCTCCTCCAAGTCCTGATCGATATCCCCCAGCACCCCCGGGTCCTCCAGCTTTCGCCCCGACTCGATCAGGCTCCTCGCCGCTTGCAGATCGTCGGAGCGGCCTACCGACAGTGCGCCGGCGACCTGCGAATTTTTAACGTACCAGGCGGAGAACTCGCCGTCGTCGAGGTCGCCGCGCACGACCACCTGATCCCACTCGTGCGCCGGGCCGACGTACTCGATCGAGGCCCAATCGGAGAGGTCGCTGAAGAAGTAGGGCACCACCCGGTAGGGCTGCTTGTCGCCGATCATCCCCCGCGCCGCGTGTGCCCCCTGCTGGAAGGCGACGTCCCAGTGCTCGATCCGCAGTCGGCGCCCGTGGATCTCACTCTCGTAGCTGCAGCAGTCGCCCGCGGCGAAGATGCCCTCGACCGAGGTCTCCAGGCCCGAGTCGCAGATCACGCCGTCGTCCACCTCCAGCCCCGCCCGCTTGGCCAGCATCAGGTCCGGCTTGACTCCCGCGCCGACCACCACCGCGTCGCATTCCAGCTCCGTGCCACCCTCGGAGACCACTCGCTCCACCCGCTCGTCCCCCTCGAAGAGCCCGAGCTCATCGCCGCAGACCATCTCCACCCCCTTGCTCTCGAGCAGCTCGTGGAAGTAGCGCCCGATCTCGGTTCCGAAGGTCCGCGACAGCGCCAGCTCCTCCTGCATCAGCAGCGTGCACCGCTTGCCCATCTCGGTCAAAGACGCGGCCACCTCGCAGGCGATGTAGCTGCCGCCCACCAGGACCACGTGCTCGGCCCCCTCGACGTCCTCGCGGATCGAGTCGGCGTTACCGAACGCGCGCAGATAGTGGATGCCTTCGAGCGCGGCGCCGTCCACCCGAAGGATGTTGACGTTCGCCCCGGTCGCCAGGAGCGCCTTGTCGAAGGCGACCTCCTCCTTGCCCTGGAGCTTCGCAACCCGCTCCTCCAGGTCCAACCCCATCACGTTCTTGCCGACCGCCAGCTCGACGTCGTTCTCCTCCCACCACCCGGCCGGCTGCATCAGCGCGTCCTCCCGCGAGGCCTCGCCTCGCAGGTACTCCTTCGAAAGCGGCGGTCGCTCGTATGGCGGGTCCTGCTCCCGCCCGACCAGGAGAATCGAGCCCTCGGCGCCCTGCCTGCGCAGCTCGGCCGCGGCCCGCGCGGAGGCGGTGCCGCCGCCAATGAGGAGAAAATCTACCTTGCGGTCGGCCATCGCGGGAGAACGTAGCGGAGCGAAAGCTCGGACGCCCGGCCGCCGAGCGACGAAACCGATCAGGCGCGCGGTGGAGCGTCGACTCCTGACTGGTCGGGCCCGGACTCGACGCCATCCTCCCCGTCGGCGACGCCGAGATAGCGGGTCAACTCCTCCTCGACCGAGGGGTCCAGCACGGCCAGCAACTCGTCACCCTCGCGCAGCTCGGTGTCCGCCCGGGGAACGAATCCACCCTCGTCCCGCAGGACGGAGATCAGGAGGCTGTCGTCGGGAAGGTCAAGGTCGCGCACCCGCCGCCCCACCACCGGCGAATCGGCGGTGAGCTGCACCTCGATGATCTCCAGGCGCTCGTCGGGCAGGTCGAGCAAGTGGACCAGGCCGTAGCTCGGCACCTCGTGCTCGATCAGCCGCAGGATCAGATCAGTGGCGGAGACGTAGGGCTTGATCCCGAGCAGCTCGAAGTGCTGGCGATTGCGCGGGTTGTTGACCCTGGCGATCACCCGGTCGACCAGGTACTTCTCCTTCGCCACCTGGCAGATCAGGAGGTTGTCCTCATCGTCGCCGGTGACCGCGATCACCATATCCGCCGCCTGGATGCCGGCTCGCTCCAGCACCCACAGCTCGGAGGCGTCACCGTAGTGGATCCGGTTCTCCAGCTCGCCCTCGACCAACTCGTAGCGCTCCCGGTCCTGCTCGACCAGGGTGACCTCGTGACCCTTCTCGATCAGCTCGCGGGTGAGGCTCCAGCCGACCTTGCCGGCGCCGGTGATCAGGATTCTCATCCGTGCCGTGCTCACGCGCTCCCCCCCGCGGCATCGCGGACCTCGGCCTCGAACATCTCGATCGCAGTCTTGGTCGGACAGATCGTACGCATCCCGCGCTCGGAGTACCACTCGGCCCGCAGGGGATCGAGGACCCGTGCGACCACCCTGGGGACCCCGAACCGCTCGGTCGCAATCTGGGCGATGACGATGTTGGTGTTGTCGCCGTTGGTGGCGGCGCAGAACATGTCCGCACGCTCGATCCCCGCCGCGGTGAGCGCATCCAGCTCGAGCCCGGTGCCGACGGTGAAGGTCCCGCCCGCCTGCGCCCATCCCTGTCCCAGCCCGAGCTCGAGGCGCACGAGGGTGTCGGCGTTCTCATCCAGCACCGACACCTCGTGACCGTCAGTCAGGGCATTCCGAGCCAGGGTCGAGCCAACGCGACCGCAGCCGACGACCAGTAGAAACATCGTGCGGCCGAGCCCGTGCCCGCTAGCTGCCCGGAGTCCAGAGGCCCGGCGGCGGCTTCCTCTGTCCGCCCTGCCCACCGGTGCCGGGAGCGGTCGGACCGGGCCCGGATCCGCCGGCGGGATCGCCACCGCCGCCGGGCGCGCCGCCATCGCCCTGGCCACCGGCGTGCTGGGCGTAGAGCATCTGAATCTGGGAGAGAGCGCTACGAACCTCTTGCGCCGGCTCATCCTCGAGCAGGTCGACCAGGGCCCGGACCGCGTCGATCCCGAGCTTGCCCTGCTCGAGGTCCCGCTCGTCGTCCTTGGCAATCCGCCGGGCGGCGAGGTTGAGCAGGCTGACGACGCTCTGGGTGAGGAGGTCCTGGACGCGCACCTTGCGCATCTCCTCCTCCATTTGCCGCATCATCTCCTGCTGCTCGGGGGTCATCTGCTCTGGGTCCGGCGGGGTCTGACCGCCCTGGGGATCTGTGCTCATGGTTCGCAGGCTAGTGGTTCCCGCTGCTCACTCCGCGACCGGATAGGTGGCGGCAGTGCGCTCGACCGTCTCCCGGTAGATCCCCTTCATAGTCGCACCCCCCTCGAGCGCCGCTCGCGCCCGCTGGGTTCCGTTACCAGCGTCCAGAGCCGTGGGCACCACGTCCAGTCCCAGCTCGGTGCACATCGGCTCGGTCCAGCTCAGCAGCGCCTCGACCGCGGCCCGCGCCTCGACCTCGACCGCCCGCTCGAAGTCCACCAGGCGCCCGTCCATGCCGTAGCGGATCGCCCGCCAAAGGTTCTCCTCGACCTCGCGCGAGCGCTGGGGGGCCGGCAACCGGCCGTCGTCGTAGTCGCGCGCCGCCTGCGCAACGCAGGCCATCATCAGCGCCCCCAGCCGCAGCGACTCATTCCCGTCGGTCTGGGAGTCGCAGATCCTCACCTCGACCGTGCCGAAGGCGTGGTGGGGCCGGACGCTCCACCAGAGCTGGGTCGACTCCACGATCGAGCCGGTCCGCTGCAACAGCTCGATAAAACGGGCGTAGGTCTCCCAGTCCCCGAAGGGCTCATGGATGCCGCAACGGGGAAAGGTCCGGGTGAAGATCTGGGAGCGGACGCTCGCCAGGCCGGTGTCGCGGTGGTCGAGGAAGGGCGAGTTGGCCGAGAGCCCCAGCAGCGTCGGCAGGTGCTGCCGGAGGTGGTCGCAGACGGCGATCGCCCGATCGGCCCCGCGAACGCCAACGTGGACGTGGAGGCTCCAGGTCTGGTTGCGGCGTGCGACCCAGCCGAGGTCCCGCTCCAGCCGCTGGTAGTGGGGGGTGTCGATGATCTCCTGGTCGAGGTAGCTCGCCCACGGATGGGTTCCCATCGCCCCCAG